>NZ_JBFUCJ010000060.1:0-40354 GCF_056405295.1 Variovorax sp. P1_H2
GTCCTGTTTCAGCCAGGTGGCGTTGCGGTTGGCGCAACGCCACGGGCCGGTCGCCATCGTCATGGGCTGCACCGAGATTCCGCTCGGGCTCCAAGGGGCGGCGGAGCTCCAGGGCTTGGACTTGCTGGATCCGGCCCAGGTGCTGGCGTCGGCGCTGGCATCCCGTGCATACCTGGATTCAAAAGGTGCCGGGCCTTTCTGGCGGCAGGGACCAGGGCATTCCCCTTGACACGGTTGATAAGATGAAAACTGCCCTGGCCCTAGGCCGACGGAGTGGCCTGGCCGCTTCCGTCAGCCGCGTTCCGCCGAAAGCCGTCCGATGGACGGCTTTCGTTTTTCCTTATTGCGCGAAGCCGTCATGAATTTGTTTGCCATCATCGCCGCGACCCTGGTCGCCGGCATCGGAAGTGTCTGGATCGCCGCGCTGCTGCTGCGCGTGGGCGTGCGCAGCGGCGCCGGCGGCGTCAATCCACAGCATCTGCTGAGCCTCGCTGCCGGCGCCTTGCTGGCGACCGCCTTCATGCACCTGCTGCCCGAGGCCTTCGAGAGCCGGATCGAACCGGGCGTGCTGTTCGGCGTGCTGCTGTTCGGACTGGTCTTCTTCTTCCTGCTCGACAAGGCGGAGTTGTGGCACCACGGGCATGAGCACCACCACGGGCACGAGGAAGGCCATGACCACCCGCACGCGCACGACGATGCGCACGATCATTCGCACGGCCACGCCCATTCCCCGCGAGGCGGCGGCGGCTGGGCGGTGCTGACCGGCGACAGCGTGCACTGCTTCGGCGACGGCATCCTGATCGCCTCGGCCTTCGTGGCCGACCTGCGCCTGGGGATGGTGGCCGCGATCGCGGTGCTGGCGCACGAAGTGCCGCACCATATCGGCGACCTGGTGGTGCTGCGGCAGAGCTCATCCAATCAGCGCGCGGCACTGGTCAAGGTGTCGCTGGCCGGCACCATGACCGCCCTCGGCGGCCTGGCCGGCTGGTGGCTGGTCGACCAGCTGCACGGCTGGCTGCCGTACTTCCTGGTGCTGGCGGCCAGCAGCTTCGTCTACGTCGCGCTGGCCGACCTGATCCCGCAATTGCAAAAGCGCCTGCCCGCACGCCAGACCGCGCTGCAGATCGTCTGGCTGGTGGCCGGCATCCTGCTGGTCACGCTGGTGAGCCGATTGGCCCACGGCGACCACGACCATGCGCACGAGGACGCCGACCATGAGGCTGCGGGCCACACGCATTGAATGGACACCTGGCACGCTTTCTGACAAGCTTTCTTGCCCCTTCGCCGAAAAGGCTGATTCGGCCGAAGGCGCATACTGGGGTGCATCATGCGAAGCAGCATTCAAGGAGCCCGATCATGACCAGCGCCGACCTTCCTCCGCGGTCCGGAGAGGCCCCGGAAGAACCCGAGATCGACGAAGCCGATGACGCCTTGCCCGAAGAGGAAGACGAATTCGAAGCGCCCGAGGCAGAGGCCACGGACGAGCTCTCCGACGAGACCGGCATCGACCTCACGGACGCCAGCGAACTCGACGCCGACAACGTGCCGGCCGACGAGGAATTCGACCGGGTGATCCAGGCACCGGACTAGTTGCTCGCCCCCAGGTTGTCCCGCACTTCGTGTCGGGACGCCCACCCCCTGCCGGGGGCAACACCAGCGGCCCGGCGAAGCCGGTTCCGCGGTGTTTCACCAACGGGGCCGGGCTGCGCCGGCCCTTTCGGTCGGGGTCAGTCTTCCAGGGTGAAGCCGACCTTCAGCGTGACTTGCCAGTGGCCGACCTTGCCGTCGACCACGTGGCCGCGGGTCTCGGTGACCTGGAACCACTGGATGTTGCGCACCGACTCGCTGGCCTTGGCGATGGCACGGCGCACGGCATCGTCGCTGCTGGTCGGCGAGGAGCCGGTGAGTTCGAGAAGCTTGTAGACGTGATCCGACATGGGAGTCTCCTTTTTTCTTCAGGGATGCCATGGTGGCACGTCTGGGGCGGTCTGTGGGGGCTCCCTATACTTCCCGCGCATGCGCAACCTTGAACTCGGGACAGTCGGCATTGCCAGGGCCTTCTCGGTATTTTTCACGCTGCTGGCCGCCGCCCTGCTGGCCGGCTGCTATGCACCGGTGCGGCTGATGCCCACGCCGGTGAGCTTCAGCAACGGCGACATCGATCCCTTCGAGAAGATCGGCGAGAAGCTGAAGACCACCGACGTGCCCGTGTTCTACGCCACCAACCGGCTGGCGCTGATCGAGCATCCCGAGCCGGTTCACACCATCGTGCCCACCGACGACCTGCGCATGGGCGTGGCGCACGTCCGCGTCGGCGACGAGACCCTCGACTGGGAAACCCTGCACCGGCTGTCCACCAGCGCCGATCCCGACGAGCGCCCGATCGTCCAGATGGAGCGGCTCGAACAGAAGGCCATGCTGCGGTCGAACGAGGAAGTGAAGAACTCGCCCGATGCCAAGGCCTTCTTCGCGATGGTGAACAAGGCGCTGGCCGCGAGCCCCAACAGCGAGCTGCTGATCTACGTGCACGGCTCCAACAACACGGTGCCGCGCGCCGCGGCCCAGGCGGCGCAGTTCCGGCATTTCACCGGGCGGCGCATGGTGGTGCTGGTCTTCATGTGGCCCTCGGCGGGATCGATCCTGCGCTATCTGACGGACGTCAACAACGCGGCCAGCACGGTCGAGCCCTTCGCACGGATGGTCGAGCTGCTGGCCGAGAACACCACGGCGACGAAGATCGACGTGCTCGCCTACAGCGCCGGCGCACAGGTGCTGAGCCCGGCACTGGCGCACCTGGGCACGCCGCGTCCCGGCGAATCGCGCGCCCAACTGCAGCAGCGGCTTCGGCTGGGTCAGATCTACTTCGCGGCGCCCGACATCGACACCCGCCGCTTCGTGAACGAGCTGGGCGGCTACATCGACATCATCGAACGCGTGAGCATCGCGGCCAACCTCAATGATTCGGTGCTTCGCTTCGCGGCCATCGTCGGCCGCGCCTCGCGGGCGGGCCGCCCCGACATGACCGAACTGGACGAGGCGCAGACCCGCTTCCTGGTCGAGGCCTCGCGCAAGCTGCGCTTCGACCTGATCCGGGTCGACCCGAAGGACATACCGAACCTGCCCGAGAGTTCGCACGCCTTCTGGTACGACGACCCATGGGTCAGCGGGGATATCGTGGCGCAGTTCCTGCTGAACGCGGCGCCGCCCCGACGCGGACTCGACGAGCAGCTGACGCCCGGCGGTGCGCGCTACTGGCGCTTCCCGGCCGACTTCTACGACCGGATCTATCGCCTCTTCAGCCGCTAGTCAGGCCGGCGCCGGGCCGCCCCAAGGCGGCCTGCGGCCCCCTCGGGGGGCAGCGACCACACGAAGTGAGGGAGCGTGGGGGCCAGCCTACGGCTTCGGGCTGCCGCTGTACTTCGTGACGCTGTCGGCCGTGACCTGGTAGCCGCTGACGCCCATCATCGAGTCGTTGCGCACGGTCTGCAGCTTGCCCGTGACCCACACGGTGTCCATGGCGCGGAATTTCGCGCCCTGCTTCGGCCGCACGTGCAGGATCTGGTTGGCGGGCGGCGGCGGCGTGTGGATGCAGGCGCCGAAGTAGGGCACCAGCAGGAACTCGGTGACCTCGCCCTTGCTCTCCTCGAGCGGCACGATGAAGCCGGGGATCTTCACCTCGACGCCATTGAGCGCCGGGTTGGTCGGCGCGTTGTTCGAGACTTCCTGCAGCTTCATGAGCATCTCGTTGGCGCGCGGGTCGCTGTCGTCGAGCTTGCTCAGGTCCATGCCCTTGAGCTCCTTCATCGGATCCCAGTCCTTGGGCACCAGTTCTTCCCAGCTGATGAGCCTGGGCTGACCCGGCACCGCCTTGGCTTCCGCGGCCTTGCCGCCGAGCGGCTGGGTCGGCGAGGTCGCCTGCGGCGCGGGGCCGGCGGCGAGCGCGCTGCCGGCGACGACCAGCGAGAGCAGCGTGAAGAGAAGAGGACGCGTCATGTTTTCAGTTGGTTGAGGACAGGGCAAGAACTGCTGCGCGGTTTCTGGGTCTGTCCCGCAATCTCAGTCAGTTGGGTACGGAGCAAAAACTGCTGCGCAGTTTCTTGGTCCGTCCCGCAATCTCAGTCAGTTGGGTACGGAGCAAAAACTGCTGCGCAGTTTCTTGGTCCGTCCCGCAATGTAATCAGATTCTCGGGGAAAGTCCGTCGGCGAGCGAGAGCCGGTAGGCCCGGATGCCCGGCAGCAGGCCGGCCAGCCAGCCCGCCGCGACCAGGCTCGCGAGCAGCAGCCATTCGTTGAGTGTAGGTTCGGACAGCCGTAACGCCAGTCCGAAATGCGATTGCAGCCAGGGCGACAGGAAGGCGATGCCGAGCGCCGTCGCCACGATGCCGAGCGCCACGCCCAGCAGCGTCACGAGGGCGCCCTCGAGTGCCAGCAGCGCGAGCACATGGCGCAAGCTGGCGCCCACTGCCCGCAGCACCGCCAGTTCGCGGCGCCGCTCGTTGAGGCCCGCCATCACCACCGACACCAGCCCGGCCAGGCTCACCAGCGCGACCAGCGCCGACATCAGCAGCAGCGCGTTCTCGCCGATGCCGACCACGCTCCACAATTCGTCGAGCGCCACGCCCGGCAGGATCGCCATCAGCGGCTCGCCGGCATAGGTCGAGACCCCGCGCTGGACCGCGAACACCGCGGCCCGGTTCTTCAGGCCGACCAGCACCGCGGTCACGTTCTTCGGCGTCAGGTCGAACTTGCGCACCTGCTCGGCCGGGATCTTGAGGCCGGGCATCGGCGCGCCGCCCATCCATTCGAGATGGATCGCCTCCATCGCCTCGAGCCCGATGTGCACCGTGCGGTCGACCGGCGTGCCGGTGCGCGCGAGCACGCCGACCACCGTGAAGGGCTTGTCGGCATGCTCGGAGACGTTGAGCTCGCCGCTGCCGTGCGCCAGCGTGATCTTCTGGCCGACGTGGTAGCCCAGCGCGTCGGCCACTTCGGCCCCGACCACGGCGTCGAACAGTTCGGCGAAGGGCTTGCCTTCGCGCAACTGCAGGGACTGGCGGTTGCCGTAGCGGAAATGATCGAAGTAGCCGGGCGTGGTCGCCAGCACCGAGAAGCCGCGGTGCGAGTCGCCCAGCGACAGCGGCACCACCCAGGCCACGCCCGGGTGCGCGGCCAGCGCCTGCACGCTCTTCCACTGCATGTTGTTGGTGGCGGCGCCGATGCGAAACACCGAATACAGCAGCAGCTGCGTCGAGCCGGTGCGGGCGCCGACGATCAGGTCGGTGCCCGACACGGACGAGGCGAAGTTCTCGCGCAGCTCGGTGCGGATGCGCTCGACGCCGAGCAGCAGGAAGGTGGAGAGGGCGATCGACAGCACGGTGAGCGCGAGCGTGAAGCGCCGGTTCCAGGCGCTGCGCCAGGCGATCTGAAAGAGCGCGCTCATGAAGGCCCCCACGCTCGGCACTTCGTGTTCTCGCCGCCCCCCGAGGGGGCGCCAGCTTGCTTGGGGCGGCCCGGCGCTGCGCTCATAAGGCAACCTCCGTGCTGTGCACTGCGGTGCGAGCTTGCTTGGGGCGGCCCGGCGCTGCGCTCATGCGAGCGCCCCGGCCCGGTTGATCTCCGGCAGCAGCACATGGCGCGAGAAGCGCCCGGCGATGCGCTGGTCGTGGCTCACGAAGACCAGGGCGCTGCGGTTCGCCTCGCAGGCCGCGAGCAGGACGTCGAGGAAGGCCTCGCGGCGGTCCTCGTCGAGCGCCGAGGTGGGCTCGTCGGCGATCACGACCTCGGGGTGGCCGATCAGCGCGCGTGCCGCGGCCACGCGCTGCTGCTGGCCGACCGACAGCCGCATCGCCTGGCGCTGCCACAGGCTGCGCTCGAGGCCCATGCGGTCGAGCAGCTCGCGGGCCTGCGCGGGTGCCGAGCCGTCGCGCGCGGCCTGTGCCATGCGCCGGCCCGAGAAGCGGCAGGGCAGCAGCACGTTGTCGAGCACGCTGAGGTAGGGCAGCAGGTTGAACTGCTGGAAGATGTAGCCCACGTGGGCGACCCGGGTCCGATCGCGCGCCGCGCCCGAGAGCGCGGCCCAGTCGTGACCGAGCAGCCGGACTTGGCCGGCGTCGGCGATCAGCACGCCGGCCAGCAGCGACAGCAGCGTACTCTTGCCGCAGCCGCTCGGGCCATGCAGGAACACGGCCTCGCCGGCGGCGACCTCGAAGCGCTCGATGTCGATGCAGGGCCGGTGGGCGCCGGGCCAGCCGAAGCGCAGCGCCGCTGCCGAGAGGACGAAGCTCACAGCCGGATCACTTGCTCMAGGCCAGCCGTGTGGCCGGCCGCTTCAGCGAGCGCTTGAACTGGCCCTGCGGCGCGGCGATCTGGGCCTCGATCTGGCGCGTGCCCTTGAAGGAATTGAAGAGATCGACGTCGATGAACTTGGCAGCCGCCGTGTTGGTGCAGTTGAAGGCGAAGCTGCCGTCGAGGTCGGCATGGCCTTCGGCGGCGCCTTCTTCGCTCTTGCCCAGGCCCAGCGCGGTGGAGCGCAGCGTCACCGGGCCGAGCTTGCAGTTCGCGGCCGGGTCGATCTTGAACAGCTGGTCGGCGGCGCGCAGTTGCGTGATCGCGTCTTCGGCGGTCTTCTTCTCGGCGTCGGTGCGCGGCGCGCGCTCGAAGCCGACGAAGTTGTCGAGCGGGGATTCCATCGCGATCACGATGGTCGGGCCGTCGACCACGATGTCGAGCTTGATCTGGCCGTGCACGTGGGCGGCTTGATTCTGGGCCGATGCGGCGAAAGGTGTGGCCAGGAGGGCCGTCAGGGCGAAGGTGGCGAAGGGTCGTCGCGACAGGGTCATGCTTGGGCGCCTTGCCGGGTCGGCAGCCCCGGCGTATTGCTCCACTCGCTCCAGCTGCCGGCATAGAGCGCGGTCGGCCCGAGGCCCGCGATCTGCATGGCGAGCAGGTTGGGCACGGCGCTGACGCCGCTGCCGCACTGGTGGACGACCGTCGCGGGATCCCGGCCCGCCAGCAGGCTTTCGAACTCGGCGCGCAACTGCGCGGCCGGCTTGAACTTGCCGTCGGGACCGAGGTTCTCGGTGAAGGGCCGGTTCAGGGCCCCCGGGATGTGACCCGCGATCGGGTCCAGAGGTTCCACTTCGCCGCGATATCTTGCGGCGGCGCGGGCGTCGATCAGCGTCTGGCCGGCCTGCTCGAGCCGCGCCGCCACCGTCCGCGTGTCGACCAGCCGCAGCAGCGGCTCGCCGGCCACGAAGTTCGACTGGAAGTGCGTCGGCTCCGTGCGGCTCGTCACTTCGCCGCCGGCGGCTTCCCAGGCCTGCAGGCCGCCGTCGAGCACGGCCACGGCCTCGTGGCCGATCCACTTCATCATCCACCAGAGCCGGCCGCAGTAGTTGGCGCCGTTGCGGTCGTACACCACCGCCTGCATGCCGTTGGCGAAGCCGACGCTCGACAGCCAGGCGGCGAAGCGCTCGCGGCTGGGCAGCGGATGGCGCCCGCCCGAGGCCGGCGGGCCGTCGTCCCGCGCCACCACCACGCCATGCGCGCCGGGCACGCCGTGTTTCGCGCTGAGGTCGGTGTCGAGATTGGCATACACGGCGCCCGGGATGTGGGCCGCGCGGTACAGCTGCGGGCCGGCGTCGGGCTTCGTCAGGTCGAAGCTGCAATCGAACACCATCGTCGACGTGGCGCTGCCGGCCAACGAGGTCTTCAGTTGCTCGGCGGAAATCAAGGTCGTGTACATGGGAGCTCCCTTCAGTGTTCCTCTGCTGGCGCCTTGGGCAGCGAGCGCTGGCGCAGCACGGTGGCGGCGATGCCGCTGCAGACGATCAGCGCCATGCCGGCCCAGCCCGTGCCGTCGATGCGATCGCCGAACAGCAGCACACTGTAGATCGCCGCAAAGACGATGCCGGAGTATTGGAGATTGGCGACCAGCAGCGTGCCGCTTTCGGTCTTGGCGCTGGCGTAGGCGCGCGTCATGCAGAGCTGGCCCAGCGCCGCCAGCAGGCCGACCGGCAGCAGCCACAGCGCGTGGCCCCAGGTCCATTCGGCCCAGGGTGTCGCCCCGCCCGCGAGCGTGCCCAGGCCGCCCGCAACCGCCGAGCCGACCGCGAAATAGAACACCGTGCGCGCCTCGGGCTCGCCGAGGCGCGACAGCGCCACCACCTGCATGTAGGCGAAGGCCGCCGTGAGCCCCGACAGCAGGCCCATGAGCCCGGCGAAGCCCTGGCTGTCGCCGACCGTCGGCTTGAGCATCAGCACCACGCCGCCGAAGCCGGCCAGCACGGTCAGCACCAGCGGGCCCTGCAGCGGCGGCCGCGGCATCTTGCCGTCGCGGCCCGGCACCGGCACCCAGGCCAGCAGGGCGCCGCCGACCAGGAAGGCCGCGATCCAGACGCTGCTCATGTAGTTGAGCGTCATCGCGGTGGCCAGCGGCATGTGGGCGATGGCGAAGAACCAGGCCCCCAGCGAAACCACGCCGATCAGGCTGCGCCAGGCATGCATGCCGGGGTAGCTGGTGCCCAGCGTGACGCCGCGGCTGCGTGCCAGCACCCACAGGAAGACGATGCCGATCAGGCCGCGGTAGAAGACCAGTTCGGCGCTGGAAAACCAGGCCGAGGCGAACTTCACGCACACGCCCATCGTGGCGAAGATCAGTGCGCCCAGCACCATCCAGAGCGCTTGCATCAGACGCCTGGGGGTGAGCTCATTTCCCGGCGGTACCACTCGTGGAACTGCTGCATGCCGTCTTCCATCGGGCTCTGGTAGGGGCCGCTTTCGTCGTCGCCGCGCAGCATCAGCGCGCGGCGGCCGGCGTCCATGCGCTCGGCGATCTCGTCGTCTTCGACGCAGGTCTCCATGTAGGCCGCCTGCTGGGCCTCGACGAACTCGCGCTCGAAGGCGACGATTTCTTCCGGATAGAAGAACTCGACCATGTTGAGCGTCTTCTGCGGGCCGACCGGATGCAGGGTCGAGACCGTGAGCACGTGCGGATACCACTCGACCATCACGTGCGGGTAGTAGCTGAGCCAGATGGCGCCGTACTTCGGTGGCCGGCCCTCGCGGTACTTGAGCAGCTGTTCCTGCCAGCGCTGGTAGACCGGGCTGCCGGCGCGGCCGAGCCGGTTGGCCACGCCCACGGTCTGGACCGAGAAATGATGGCCGAACTCCCAGCGCAGGTCGTCGCAGGTGACGAAGCTGCCCAGGCCCGGATGGAACGGGCCGACGTGGTAGTCCTCGAGGTAGACCTCGATGAAGGTCTTCCAGTTGTAGTTGCACGCGTGCAGCTCGACGCGGTCGAAGGCGTAGCCTTCGAAATCGAGGTCGAGGCGCGGGCCGAGCCGGGCCAGGTCGGCCGCCACGTCGCGCCCTTGGCCGCCGGCGTTCTGCTCGAACAGCAGGCCGTTCCATTCGGTCAGCGGGTAGTTGTGCAGATTGAGGCAGGGGTCCTGCTCGAAGTGCGGTGCGCCGATCAGCGTGCCGGTGCTGCGCGGGTCGGCGGCGGCGTAGGTCCAGCGGTGCAGGGGGCAGACGATGTTGCCGCCGGCCTGGGCCTCGAGCCGGCCGCGGTCCTGGAGGATCAGCGCCTGGCGATGGCGGCAGACATTGGAGATCAGCTCGACCCCCTTCGGCGTGTGCACCAGGGCGCGGCCCTGCTGTTCCTGCGGCAGGGTGTGGAAGTTGCCCGGCTCGGGCACGGCGAGGCGATGGCCGACGTAGCGCGGTCCGTTGGCGAACAGCGTTTTCAACTCGCGGGCATAGAGCGCCTCGTCGAAGTACGCGGAAACCGGAAGTTGGCTCGCGGCCTGCTGCAGTTGAAGACTTAAATCAGACATGGGTGACCTGACCAAGCTCCCCACAGGGAGAGAGAAATGGAACGGAAGGCTGCCGTCGAGATGCGAACGGCCCGAAGGAGAGCGCCGGCAGGGCCGGCTTTGGGAGACCGGGATTGTACCCTTGGCAATGCCTCCTTGCCCCCCGCCCTAAAATGGCGTGTTTCACCTCCAACTCCTGAATGCCCAAGGTGCCATCCTCCCCATCGGCCGCCGTGCCTGCCTTGCCCGACACCGGTGCCCTGCCCGCGAGCTACGAAGCCGGGCTCCAGGAACTCGAACAGCTCGTAACCGAACTCGAATCGGGCCAGTTGCCGCTCGACCAGCTGCTTGGCAGCTACCAGCGCGGCGCCGCGCTGCTGGCCTTCTGCCGCGAGCGGCTGCAGGCGGTCGAGGACCAGATCAAGGTGCTCGACGCCGGCAGCCTCAAGGCCTGGGCCGCGGAATGAGGGGCGCCGATGCCCTGCGCTGGGACGCGGCGCGCCTGGCCGCCTGGAGCGAGCCTCAGCTGGCGCGGGTCGAGGCCGCGCTGTCGCGCTGGGTCGGTGTCGACGCGCCGGCGCAGCTCGGCGACGCCATGCGCTATGCGGTGCTCGACGGCGGCAAGCGGCTGCGGCCCCTGCTGGTGTTCGCGGCCAGCGAGGCGGTCGGCGGCCGCCCCGAGGCGGCCTTGCGCGCCGCCTGTGCGGTCGAACTGATCCACGCCTACTCGCTGGTGCACGACGACCTGCCCTGCATGGACAACGACGTGCTTCGCCGCGGCAAGCCGACGGTGCACGTGAAGTTCGGCGAGGCCGGCGCCCTGCTGGCCGGCGACGCCCTGCAGGCCCTGGCTTTCGAATTGCTCACGCCGGCCGGCGATGCCATCGCACCGGCGGTCCAGGCCCAACTGTGCCGCCTGCTGGCCGGCGCGGCCGGCAGCCAGGGCATGGCGGGTGGCCAGGCGATCGACCTGGCCAGCGTCGGCGTGGCGCTCGACGAGGCGCAGCTGCGCGAGATGCATCGCCTGAAGACCGGCGCGCTGCTGCAGGGCAGCGTCGAGATGGGGGCGGCCTGCGGCGAAGCGCAGGCGCCGGCGGTGCTGGCGGCGTTGCGCAGCTATGGCGCGGCCGTGGGCCTCGCCTTCCAGGTGGTCGACGACATCCTCGACGTCGTCGCCGATTCGGAAACGCTCGGCAAGACCGCGGGCAAGGACGCGGCCAGCGACAAGCCCACCTATGTCTCGCTGCTGGGCCTGGAAAGCGCTCGCGCGCAGGCCCGCGATCTGCTCGCGCAATCGCTGGCCGCGCTCGATCGCAGCACGCTGGCCGATACCGGCGCCTTGCGCGCGCTGGCCCACATGGTCGTGGACCGCGATCGATAACAACAAGACACTCATGGCTCCGCTGCTTCCCACCCTCCACGATCCCTCCGCGCTGCGCCATTTCGACCGTGCGCAGCTCAAGCAACTGGCCGACGAGGTGCGTACCTGCGTGCTCGACAACGTGTCGCGCACCGGCGGCCACCTGAGCTCCAACCTCGGCACGGTCGAGCTCACGGTCGCGCTGCACCATGTCTTCAACACGCCGCACGACCGGCTGGTCTGGGACGTGGGCCACCAGACCTACCCGCACAAGATCCTCACCGGCCGGCGCGAGCGCATGCCGACCTTGCGCCAGCTCGGCGGCATCTCGGGCTTTCCGCAGCGCAGCGAGAGCGAGTACGACACCTTCGGCACCGCCCATTCGTCGACCAGCATCTCGGCTGCGCTCGGCATGGCGATGGCCGCCAAGCAGAAGGGCGAGGCCCGCCATTCGGTGGCGATCATCGGCGACGGCGCGCTGACTGCCGGCATGGCCTTCGAGGCGCTCAACAACGCCGGCGTCTGCGACTGCAAGCTGCTGGTGATCCTGAACGACAACGACATGTCGATCAGTCCGCCGGTCGGTGCGCTCAACCGCTACCTGGCGCAGCTCATGAGCGGCAACTTCTACGCCGCCGCGAAGAACGTCGGCAAGAGCGTGCTGCGTGCCGCGCCGCCGCTGTTCGAACTGGCCAAGCGCTTCGAGCAGCATGCCAAGGGCATGGTGGTGCCGGCCACGCTGTTCGAGCAGTTCGGCTTCAACTATGTCGGCCCGATCGATGGCCACGACCTCGATTCGCTGATCCCGACCCTCGAAAACCTCAAGCATCTCGACGGTCCGCAGTTCCTGCATGTGGTCACCAAGAAGGGGCAGGGCTACAAGCTGGCCGAGGCCGACCCGGTGGCCTACCACGGGCCGTCCAAGTTCGATCCCGCGGTTGGCCTGGTCAAGCCCGCGACCGCGCCGAAGCAGACCTTCACGCAGGTCTTCGGCCACTGGCTGTGCGACATGGCGGCGCAGGATGGCCGGCTGGTCGGCATCACGCCCGCGATGCGCGAAGGCTCGGGGCTGGTCGAGTTCGAACAGCGCTTTCCCGAGCGCTACTACGACGTCGGCATCGCCGAGCAGCATGCGGTCACCTTCGCGGCCGGCCTGGCCTGCGAGGGCCTCAAGCCGGTGGTGGCGATCTACTCGACCTTCCTGCAGCGCGCCTACGACCAGCTGATCCACGACGTCGCGATCCAGAACCTGCCGGTGGTCTTCGCGCTCGACCGCGCCGGCCTGGTGGGTGCCGACGGTGCCACGCATGCCGGCGCCTACGACATCTCGTTCCTGCGCTGCATACCGAACATGAGCGTGGCCTGTCCGGCCGACGAGGCCGAGTGCCGGCAACTGCTGTCGACCGCCTATGCGCAGAACCATCCGGTGGCGGTGCGTTATCCGCGCGGCGCGGGTGCCGGCGTCACGCCGCCGCTGTCGCTCGAAGGCCTGCCCTACGGCAAGGGCGAGATCCGGCGCGAAGGCCGGCGCATCGCGATCCTGGCCTTCGGCACTTTGCTGTATCCGGCCCTCACCGCCGCGGAGGCGCTCGACGCCACCGTGGTCAACATGCGCTGGGCCAAGCCGCTCGACGTCGAACTGCTGCTGCAGGTCGCGGGCACGCACGATGCGATCGTCACGCTCGAGGAGGGCGCGGTGATGGGCGGCGCCGGCAGCGCGGTGCTCGAGGCGCTGCAGGCGGCCGGCGTGCAGAAGCCGGTGCTTCAGCTGGGCCTGCCGGACCGCTTCATCGAGCATGGCGATCCGGCCAAGCTGCTGGCGGGGATCCGGCTGGACGCGGCGGGGATCGAGCAGTCGATCCGGGCGCGTTTCCAAGCGCTGTTGCTCTCCGGGATATAGGACTGTCCACTGGAAGGGCGCCCGGCATGCGGTGCGGGCCGGTCGACCCCACTGCGCCGGCCCTTCGGGCTTCCTTGCGGTGCTCGCTTCAGGCGGGGTCCGCGCGAAACTCGCTGCGCTCAAACACGCGCGGCCCTTTTTCCGCCTGAAGCTGCGCTCCTCAGCGGCGCAGAGGGGATCGCCCGTCCCGCACCGCATGCCGGGCTTGGGGGGTGTCCAATCGCCGACGACGTCTCCAACGCCGCCGCCGCCAAGCGCCAGTCAACAGAAGTCAACCCCCCAGGTACGCGTCCTGCACCTTCGGGTTGCCCAGCAGCTCACGACCGCTGCCTTCCAGCACGATCTTCCCGGTCTCGAGCACATAGGCCCGGTCGGCGATCTTCAGCGCCTGGCGCACGTTCTGCTCGACCAGGAACACCGTCAACCCGGCCTTGTTGATCTCGCGCAGCGTGCGGAAGATGTCCTGCACGATGATCGGCGCCAGGCCCATCGAGGGCTCGTCGAGAAGCAGCACGCGCGGCTTGGCCATCAGCGCGCGGCCAATCGCCAGCATCTGCTGCTCGCCGCCCGAGAGGTTGCCGGCAAGGCCGTCCGAGCGCTCCTTGAGGCGCGGGAACAGCGCGTAGATGTGGTCAAGGTCGGCGGCGCGCTGGCCCCGGCTGTCGCGCCGCGTGTAGGCCCCGAGCTCGAGGTTCTCGCGCACCGTCAGCGTGGTCAGCGTGGCGCGGCCCTCCGCCACCTGCACCATGCCCGACGAAACGATCTTGTGCGGGGACAGCGCCGTCAGGTCCTGGCCGTCGAGCAGCACCTGGCCGGCCGCCTTCTTCACCAGCCCCGACAACGCCAGCAGCGTGGTCGACTTGCCGGCGCCGTTGGCACCGACCAGGGTCGTGATCTGGCCGTCGTGCAGTTCGAAGTCGATGCCCTTGACGGCCTCGATGTGGCCGTAGGAGACCTTCAGGCCCTCGACCTTGAGCAGGGGAGAGGCACTCATGCGGATGCTCCCTCGTTGCTCGCTTCGTCTTCCTCGCGCCCCAGGTAGGCCTCGATCACCTGCGGATCGTTGCGGATCTGCTCGGGGCCGCCGCGCGCGATGATGCGGCCGAAGTTCAGCACGGCGATGTGCTCGCACAGGCCCATCACGAAGCGCATGTCGTGTTCGATCATGAAAATGGTGTAGCCACGGCCGCTGATGTTGCGGATCTCGTGCATCAGGTCGGTCTTTTCGCTGCTGTTCATGCCGGCCACCGGTTCATCGAGCAGCAGCAGCTTCGGCTCGGTGGCGAGCGCGCGGGCCAGTTCGAGCTTGCGCTGGTCGCCGTAGGAGAGGTTGTCGGCCGTGTCGTCGGCCTTGTGGTCGAGCTTGACCCACGAGAGCAGCTCGCGCGCACGATCGCGCGCGCGGCGCTCCTCGCTGCGGAACAGGCCCGAGGAAGCCAGCAGGCCGAAGCCGCCGTAGCGCAGCTTGGCGTGCATGCCGACCATCACGTTCTCGAGCAGCGACATCTCCTTGAAGATGCGGATGTTCTGGAAGGTGCGCGCGATGCCGCCGCGCGTGATGTCGTGCGGCTTCATGCCCGCCAGGTCGCGGCCTTCGAAGCGGATCGTGCCGCCCGTGGTCGGCAACAGGCCGGTGGTGAGGTTGAAGACCGTGGTCTTGCCCGCGCCGTTCGGACCGATCAACCCGAAGATGCCGCCCTTCGGCACCTCGAGGTTGACGTCCTGCAGCACCTTGAGGCCGCCGAAATGGCGCGACACGCCGTCGAGCTGGAGCAGAGGCGCGCTCATGCTGCGGCCCCCTTGCGCCCGAACCATTGGCGCAAGCGCGCCGGGTCCCAGATGCCCTTGGGCAGGAACAGCACGATCAGCACCAGGATCACGCCGTTGACCACCAGCCGGAAGTCGCCGAAGGCGCGCAGCGCCTCGGGCAGGATGGTGAGGATCACGCCGCCCAGCACCGGGCCGGTCAGGCCGTTGATGCCGCCGAGCACGGTCATCGTCAGGATGTCGACGCCGCGGTCGAAGCCGAACTCGTTCGGGCCGATGAAGAAGGTCTGGTGCGCATTGAGCACGCCGGCCAGGCCCGCGATCGCGCCGCCGAGCACGAAGGCCAGCATCTTGTGGGCCTGGACGTCGATGYCCATCAGGCCGGCGGCGGTCTCGTCTTCCTTGATGGCCTCGAAGGCGCGGCCGACCTTGGAGCGGCGCAGCCGCCACAGGCCCAGCAGCACCAGCACCAACGCCAGACCGACGTGCCACCACTGGGTGACGGGCGGAATGCCGTTCAAGCCCAGCGCACCGCCGGTCAGCGACTCGGCGTTGAGCACCACGATGCGCACCACCTCGCCGAAGGCCAGCGTGGCCATCGCGAGGTAGACGCCCGAGAGCCGCAGCGTCGGCTTGCCGATCACGAAGGCAGTCAGCGCCGGCGCCGCCATGCCGGCCGCGATCGCGACCGGGAAGGGCACGCCGTAGGTCATCGTGAGGATCGCCGAGGTGTAGGCGCCGATGCCCATGAAGGCGGCATTGGCCATGGCCAGCATGCCGCACGAAAGCGTAAGCCAGATCGACAGCGCCAGCAGGGCGTTGGTGCCCAGCGTGAGCACCAGGTTGCTGTAGACCGACCAGAAATTGTTGAGAGCGTCCATGATCGGCTCAGACCTTGCGTTCCTGCATGGAGCCGAACAGGCCCTTCGGGCGCACCAGCAGCACCAGGAACAGCAGGCCGAAGGCGACCGCGTCGCGCATCGTCGAGCCGATGTAGGCCACCGACAGCACCTCGGCGAAACCGAGGAACAGGCCGCCCAGCATCGCGCCGCGGATGTCGCCCATGCCGCCGAGGATGATCACCGCGATGCCCTTGTGCAGCATCGGCTGGCCCATCAGCGGGAACACGGCGTTGGAGTAGAGGCCGATCAGCACGCCGGCCAGGCCGCCCAGGGCGGCGGCGGCGAAGGAGGTCAGGAAGAACAGCCCTTCGACGTTGATGCCGAGCAGGTAGGCCGCCTTCGGCGATTCGGCGATCGCGCGCAGGGCGCGGCCGAGCTGGGTGCGCTTGAGCGCCACCATCAGCACCGCCATCAGCACGAAGGACAGCAGGATGATGCCGAGCTCGAGGGCGGTCAGGTGGATGCCGGCCAGGTCGAGTGACTGGCCCGACACCACGCCGGCCGGGAAGCGCACGTTCTCGGCGCCGAAGATGCCCTGGACGCCGTTGTTGAGGATGATCGCGACGCCGATGGTGGCGATCATCGGGATCAGGTGGGGTGCGTTGCGGGCGCGCAGCGGCTTCAGCACCAGGAAGTCGATCAGCAGGCCGAGCAGGCCGCAGAACACGAAAGCGAACAGCAGCCCGGCCCACAGCGGCAGATCGAAGCGCGCCATGGCCTGCACCGCGGCATAGGCACCGACCATGAAGACCGCGCCGTGCGAGAGGTTGATGACGCCGAGCACGCCGAAGATCAGGGTGAAGCCGAGCGCGAAAAGCGCATAGACGCACCCGAGCGAAAGGGCATTGACGAGTTGCTGTTCAAGCATGGGAATTCCGTTCTCCCCCAGGTTGGCTCACTTCGTGTAGCCGCCCACCCCCTCTCCGGGGGCAACACCAGAAGCCCGGCAAAGYCGGTTCTTCGGTGTTCCCCGAACAGCGGGACGGCTTTGCCGATCCCGCTCTTGAAGAGAGTGCAGTCTGGAGATTTATTTAGAGATTACGAATTCAGCGCCCTTGGTCACGCTGACGATGGGGGTCTGCTGGGCGTCGTAGCCGGCCGGCTTGCCCGACTTGTCGGTGGCGCGGCGGAACTGGAAGGCGCCGGTGGCGCCGGTCCACTTGGCACTCGGCAGCGCATCGCGCACGGCGGCGCGGTCGGTCGTCAGGTTGCCGCTGAGCTTGACGCCCTTGAGCGCCTGCGCCGCGATGTACATGGCGTCGTAGGCCTGGGCCGCGAACTGGTCGGGCGCCGTCTTGTACTTCTCGTTGTAGGCCTTGATGAACTTGCTGTTCTCGGGCGTCGCGTTGCTGGACGACCAGGGGCTGCCGACGTACAGGTTGTCGGAGTTGCCCTTGGCGAGATCGAACACCTTGACCGAGTTCATGCCGTTGCCGCCGATGAACGGCACGTTGAGGCCGAGCTGGCGCGCCTGCACCATGATCGGCGCACCTTCGGCGATCAGCGCCGACAGCACGATCGCATCGGCGCCGCTGGCCTTGATCTTGGTCAGCTGGGCCTTGAAGTCGACGTCGCCCTTGGCGAAGGTCTCGGTGGTGGTGACCGGGATCTTCAGGTCGTCGAGCGCCTTCTTGAAGTTGTCGTAGCCGCTCTTGGTGAAGACGTCGTCGTTGCCGTAGAGCACCGCCACCTTCTTGATGCCGGCGTTCTTGACCGCGGTCTTGATGGTCTCGGGCAGCACGTCGGCTTCGGTCACCGAGTTGCGGAACACGTAGTCGCCGATCGAGGTGATGCCGTCGGCGGTGTTGGAGGTGCCGAAGGCCACGGTCTTGGCGGCCTGGGCGATCGGGTCGGCCGCCTGGGCCGAGTTCGACAGCGTGGGGCCGAAGACCATCAGCACCTGGTCCTGGAAGATCAGCTTCTTGAAGACGTTGATCGCTTCTTCCTTCTTGCCCTGTTCGTCGGCAACGACCAGCTCGATCTTGTTGCCGTTAATGCCGCCGGCGGCATTGATCTCGGAGGCCGCGAGCTCGAAGCCGTTGCGGATCGCCACGCCGTACTGGGCTGCACCGCCCGACAGGGCTTCGGCCACGCCGATCTTCAGGTCGGCAGCCTGGGCGGCGAAGGCCGCGAAAGCCGCCAGGGCGAGCAGCGAAGTCTTGAACGGGAGATGTCTCATTTGGAAGGATCTTTCGGGGGAAGGGTGGGACGGGGTCGGCTATTTTATATAGCTGCGCGTTCAGTGATTCCTACAATCGCGCGTCCCCGTCTTGGGGGCTTTCCAGGAGTTCCGATCGATGCAACGTCGTTTTTTGATCCAGCGTGCCGGCATCGCCGGGGTGCTGGCTGCGGGTGCGGCCCCGGCCGTGCATGCGCAGGCGCTGACGCGCTGGCGGCTGGCATCGAGCTTCGCGAAACCCCAGGACCTGCTGTTCGGCGCCGCCGAGTCCTTTGCCAGGAAGGTCGGCGAGATGACCGGCGGGCGCTTCCAGATCGAGGTTCACGCCGCCGGCGAACTGATGGCGCCGCGGGATGTGCTCGACAGCGTGCAGCGAGGCGCCATCGAGGCCTGCCACACCGCGGGCGCCTTCTTTTTCGACAAGAACGAGGCCTTCGCATTCGCAGGCGCGGTCCCCTTCGGCATGAACGCGCGGCAACTGAACGCCTGGATGACCGAGGGCAATGGCCTCAGGTTGACCCGCGAATTTCATGCCGGCTTCGGCGCGGTCAGTTTTCCGTGCGGCAGCGCAGGCGCCCAGCGGCTCGGCTGGTTCGCCCGCGAGATCCGCGACGTGCAGGACTTCAAGGGCTTGAAGCTTCGCTTCGACGGCCTGGCGGGGCGCGTGATCGCGCGCCTGGGCGGCGCGGTGCAGGGGCCGGCGTCGGGCGTCGACATCCGCGAGGCGCTCGCCAAGGGCGGCATCGGCGCGGCCGAAGGCCTGAGCCCTTACGACGACCAGAAGCTCGGGCTGCCCAAGGTGGCGCGCATCTGCCACTACCCCGGTTGGTGGTCCGGTGCGATGCAGCTCGACCTGCTGGTCAACCAGAAGGCCTTCGATGCGCTCACGGCCGATTACAAGGCGATTCTGCAGGCGGCCAGCGCCGCCGTGAATGCCGAGCTGATCGCCCGCTACGACGCTCGCAATCCGGCGGCACTGCGGCAGTTGACCGGCGACGGGGCGCAGATGAAGCCCTTCCCCCGGGCGGTGCTCGATGCCGCCTTCAAGGCGTCGATGGACCTGTGCCGCGAGCTCGACCGCAGCAATCCGGCGTGGAAGAAGATCCATGCCGACTACCGTGCCTTCCAGCGCAGCCAGCTTTTCGCCGACCGCTTCACCGAGGCGCCTTTCGACGCCTACCTCCAGGGCGCGAGGCCATGAGCCCGCCCGGCCGGTCGAATGCCATCGATTCACCCGAGATGCGCCGGGCCGGCCGCGAACTGCTCTCGCTGGCGCTGATCGACGCCCGCAACCACACGCTGCATCTGCTGTCGCTCTACGAGCAGGCGCTGGGAACCCCGACGCTCGCGGTGCCCCGCGTCGAGGGCATCGATCCGCCGGTCTGGCTGGCCGGGCACATCGGCTGGTTCGCCGAATGGTGGATCGCGCGCAACACGCAGCGCGCCTTCGGCGTCGACTGCCCGGTGCGGCCGACGCGGCTGGCCGCCATCGAGCCGCAGGCCGACGACTGGTGGGATCCGGCCCAACGCGCACCGGCCGATCGGGCGTCACCCGACTTGCCGGACCTGGCGCAGACCAAGGCCTACCTGCTCGACACGCTCGAGAGCACGCTCGAGTTGCTCGAGCACGCGGCCGAGACCGACGCCGGCCTGTACTTCTATCGGCTGGCGTTGTTCCACGAGGATCTGCGCGGCGAGCAATTGCTGGTGATGGCCCAGGCCCTCGGCCTGTCGTTGACCGTCGAGCTGCCGCCGGCCGCCGTGATGCGGCCGCCGCTCTCGCTGCCTGCCGCCACCTGGGAGCTCGGCCTCCCGGACGCCGGCTTCGCCTTTGCGCAGGAGCGCGGCCTCGCGCGCACCCAGGTGCCCGAGTTCGAGATCGATGCCCAGCCCGTGACCTGGGGCCAGTACGTGGAGTTTGTCGACGACGGCGGCTACGACCGGCCCGAACTGTGGCGCCCCGAAGGCCTGGCCTGGCTGGAGCGGCAGGTCGAGGGCCGGCGCGGGCCGCGGTATGTGGAACAGATCGGCGCGGCGCGGCACGGCACCGGCGGCTCGGTGCTGCTGCAGCAGTTCGGGCGCACCGTGCGTGCGGCGGGCAACCGCAGCGCGGTTCATGTCGCCTGGTGGGAGGCCGATGCCTGGGCGCGCTGGGCCGGCCGCCGCATCGCGACCGAAGTCGAATGGGAGATCGCCGCCCACACCGCCGCCCGCCGGGGCTTTCGCTGGGCCGACGTCCACGAGTGGACCGCGGGCACGCTGAGGCCCTGGCCGGGTTTTCGTCCTGACCCATGGAGCCAGGGCACCGAGTTCGACCCCGCACCCGCCTTCGGCCAGGCCCGCGTGCTGCGCGGCGCCTCGTTCGCCACGCGGGCCCGGCTGCGCTCGCCGAAGCGCCGCGGCTTTACACTGCCAGACCGCGACGACGGCTTCTTCGGCTTCCGGACCTGCGCGCTCTGAGCGCCTTCCACACGGAGACTTCCATGATGCAGGCAGCGGTGCTCGGCGATTTCGGCAAGCCTCTGGGCATCGAGCAGGTGCCCGTGCCCGAGCCGCTCGCCGGCGAGGTGCTGATCGAAGTGCTGGCCTGCGGCGTGTGCCATTCGGACCTGCACATCGCGGACGGCGATCTGCCGGGCTTCCGGGCACTGACCAAGGCGCGCGTGATTCCAGGGCACGAGGTGGTCGGCAAGGTCATCGGCCTCGGCAGTGGCGTGGCGCTGCTGAAGATCGGCGATCGCATCGGCGTGCCATGGCTCTACCGTGCCTGCGGCCGCTGCGAGCAGTGCCGCGAAGGCAACGAGAACCTGTGCCGCAAGGATTCGGCCGTGACCGGCCTGTCGGTCGATGGCGGCTATGCGCAGTTCATGTGCGCGAACGCCGACTACGCGGTGCGCATCCCCGACGCCTTGAGCGCCGAGCAGGCCGCGCCGCTGCTCTGCGCCGGCGTGACGAGCTATCGCGCGCTGCAGAAGGCGCATGTCGTGGCCGGTCAGCGGGTCGCCGTGCTCGGCGTCGGCGGCCTCGGTCATCTGGCGGTGCAGATCGCGCGTGCGCTGGGCGCCGAAGTCTTCGCGCTCGACGTCAGCGAGGCCAAGCTGGCGCTGGCGCGCGAGCTGGGCGCGGACCACGCCCTGAACGCCACCGACCCGCAAGCATTGGCGCTGATCCGCAAGCGCGGTGGCGTGCACGTTGCCGCCGTCACCTCGGCGGCCCATGTCGCCTACGACGCGGCGATGAGCATCCTGCGGCCGGGCGGCACCTTGTGCGTGATCGGACTGCCGGCGGAGCCCTTGCGGTTTTCCGCGCTGGCGCTGGTCGGCAGCGAGGCCCATGTGGTGGGCTCGGCGGTCGGTACCCGCGAGGACCTGCGCGCCGTGCTCGACCTTGCGGCCCGCGGGCTGATCCATTGCCGGGTCGAGTCGAGCCCGCTGTCCGCGATCAACGAGGTCTTCGAGGCGATGCGCCGCGGCACCATCCAGGGCCGCGTGGTGCTCGATCCAAGAACCTGAAGGCGCCGGGGCGGGCGGAGCCTGCGCCGGCCTGAACGGTGCGCTCAGCGCTGGCCGCTCGGCAGCAGCAGGTGCTTGGCGCCGATGTGCGCTTCCATCTCGTGCATGTGGGCTTCCGCGTCGACCATGTGCTCGGCCATCAGGCGGCGCACGGCGTCCGGGTCTTCATTGCGGTAGGCCGCCAGCAACTGGGTGTGATAGTCGACGTTGGCTTCGCCAAAGTGGTGATGGTCGAGCGCCTTCTTGTAGACCACGAGGTCGCGCAGCAGGTCGTTGAGGAAGCGGCACATGAAAGACAGCACCGGATTGGGGCAGCTTTCGGCCAGCAGGGTGTGAAACGCGAGTTCGGCTTCGCGCTGGATGCGCAGTTCGTCTTCCGAGGTGGGTTCGTGGGTGCACAGGCGGATGTTCTCTTCGAGGCGCTCCATCTGCTGCGGCGTCAGCCGGCCGACCACGCTCACGGCCAGTTCGGGCTCCAGCACCTTGCGCAGCTGGTAGATGTGATGCCCGTCGAGGTGATGGAAATGCAGGAAGTTGCGCAACGGCTCGGAGGCGTGATCGACCGACACCTGCTGCAGGTAGGCGCCGCCGCCCGGCCCGGTCCGGATCGAAATCAGCCCGCGCACCTCCAGCGCCTTCAGCGCCTCGCGCACCGTGCTCTTCGAATAGCCGAAGAGTTCGATCAATTCCTTCTCGTTCGGTAGCCGGTCGCCTGGCTGCTTGCGCTCGGCGACGATCCATCGTTTCACGTCTTCGACGATGACGTCCGAGAGCTTTTGCCGCCTGGGACGGTGTTGGCCCACTGTCATGCACACGCTCCATGCCCATCGGGAGATGCGCACCAGCGCGCGATCTTACTGGTGGTCGGGAAGGCGCTTTCTTGTGGCGGAGGGATGGTTGCGGGCACGGTCATTGCTAACGGGTTTTCACTAGCATATTAATCCAATTTATCCGGTTAAATCGCCGCACGCCGCGGAAGCCGTTTCTTCACTTCACACCACGATCGGAGCGCTCAATTGCAACGCAGACAACTTCTTCAACTGGCCGCCCTCTCGGCCGCGCCCGCCTCCTTGCTGGCCGGCCGCGCCGCTTTCGCCCAATCGGCGGACGCCATCCGCTTCGGCTGTCCGGTGCCGATGTCGGGGGCTTTCGCGGCCAACGGCAAGTTCGCCGACCTGGGCATGAAGCTCGCCATCGAACAGTACGGCAGCGTGCTCAAGCGGCCCCTGGCCTACACGGTGTTCGACACCGAAGGCAAGCCGGCGACCGCGGTGCGCAAGGTGCAGGAGGCCTCGCAGCAGCAGGGCGTGCGCTTCTTTGCGGGCGGGATCCTGTCGTCGGAATCGCTGGCGATGGGCAAGGAGGCCGAGAAGGCCGGCGCGCTGTTCATCACCACGGCCGGTGCCGACGAGATCACCGGCAAGGACTGCAACAGCGCCACCTTCCGCTGGTCGGTGCCCACCTTCGGTGCCATCGAGCAAACGGTGCGTCCGCTGGTGGCTGCGCTGCCCAACGCCAAGCGCTGGTACACCATCACGCCGCAGTACGTGTTCGGCGAAGGCCTGCTCGGCGCGGCCAAGGCGATCTTCCAGGAGAAGGGCATCGAGCACGTGGGCAACAGCTACCACTCGCTCAACGAGAAGGAGTTCAGCGGCTACCTCACCAACGCCGCGGCGGCCAAGCCCGACGTGCTGCTGCTGCTCAACTTCGGTGCGCAGTCGTCCGATGCGCTGCGCCAGGCGGTGAGCTTCGGGATGAACAAGAACATGACGATCCTGATGGCCTGGGCCTCGGGGCTGGAGCAGTTCGAGTCACTGGGCGCGGACCTGTGCGATGGCGTCTATTTCGGCGCCCAGTACTGGCATACGGCCGACACGCCGCTCAACCGGGACCTCGTCAAGCGCACCGCCGACAAGCTCAAGATCGTGCCCAACTACAGCCTCGCGGGCTCCTACGTCTGCACCAAGATCCTGCTCGACGGCATCGTCAAGGCCGGCACCGTGGACCCGAAGGCCGTCGTCGCCGCGCTCGAAGGCATGAAGTTCGATGGCCTGACCGGGACCGAAGAAATACGCCAGGCCGATCACCAGGTGATCAAGGACTACTACCTGCTCAAGGGCAAGGCCAAGTCGAAGATGAAGAACCCGGCCGACTTCGTCGACGTGGTCAGCGCGGGCAAGTCGTTCCTTCCGATCGACAAGACGGGCTGCAAATTGGGCTAAAGGATGTGGCCCCCACGCTCCCCACTTCGTGTGGTTCGCTGCCCCCCGAGGGGGTGCAGCCCGCCTTGGGGCGGCCCGGCGCCGGGCTGGCCTGACCCCCACTTCTTCATGCGCTGCCCTGCGTCGCTCACATGACCGTCTACCTGCTCCAGACCCTCAACGGAATCGGCATCGGCATGCTGTATTTCCTGCTGGCCGTTGGCTTGTCCATCGTCTTCGGCCTGCTGCGCTTCGTGAACTTCGCGCACGGGGCTTTCTATCTGCTGGGTGCCTACCTGTGCTTCCAGGCCCTGCAATGGGGCCTGGATTTCTGGGCCGCGCTGGTGCTGGTGCCGTTGTTCGTCGGCGCACTCGGCTGGGCCGCCGAGAAGCTGCTGCTGCGGCGCGTCTATGCCAAGGCGCACGAATTCCACATCCTCGTCACCGTCGGCCTGGCGCTCGCGGCGCAGGAGATCGTGATCGTGTTGTGGGGGCCGCTCGGCAACAGCGTGCCGACGCCCGACCTGCTGCAGGGCGTGGTCATGTGGGGCGCCTTCGTCTACCCCAAGTACCGGCTCTTCGTGATCGGCTTCACCGCCGTGCTGGCGGTGCTGCTCTGGTGGGTGCTTGAGGGCACCCGGCTGGGCAGCGCGGTCCGTGCGGGCAGCGAATCGACCGAGATGGTGTCGCTGCTGGGCATCAACGTGTTCCGCGTGTTCAGCCTGGTGTTCGCGCTGGGTGCGGCGACGGCCGCATTGGCCGGCGTGCTGGCCGCGCCGATCCGCGGCGCCGAGCCCTTCATGGGTGTCGAGGCGCTGGGCGTCGCCTTCGTGGTGGTGGTGATCGGCGGGCTCGGCAGCTTCGGCGGCGCGCTGGTGGGCGGGCTGCTGATCGGCGTGGTGCAAAGCCTCATGAGCACCCTCTGGCCGCCCGGTGCGAGCCTGATGATCTACATCGCGATGGCGGCCGTGCTGCTGCTGCGCCCGCATGGCCTGCTCGGCCGCCGAGGATGAAAACCATGCCGAGAAAAATCACATTCCTGCTGGCGCTGATCGTCGCGCTGGGCCTGCCCCTGGTACTGCGCTCGGGAACTCTAGCGAGCGAGGTCTTGATCTATTCGCTCGCAGCCGTTGGTTGCAACCTGCTGCTGGGCTACACGGGGCTGCTGTCGTTCGGGCAGGGCATCTTCTTCGGCCTGGGCAGCTACACCATCGCGATCCTGCTCACCCGGCTGCAACTGCCGATGCCACTCGCGCTGCTCGCCGCCATCGCCATGGGGGCGCTGGGCGCCGCGGTGGTCGGATGGGTGGCCATCCGCCAGCGCGGCACCTACTTCGTGATGCTCACGCTGGCGTTCGCCCAGATGTTCTACTTCGTGGCCTATACCGCCTCGGGGCTTACCGGCGGCGACAACGGGCTCCTCGACGTGCCGCGCCCTGCGTTCATGGATACGCCCTGGAAGTACTACGCCTTCGTGGCCGTGGTGTTCCTGATCGCGTTCGGATTGCTGCTGCGCGTCTCGGACTCGATCTTCGGCCGCACGTTGCTGGCCATCCGCGACAACGAGGACCGGGCCGCCGCGGTGGGCTACGACCTGCGGCGCTTCAAGCTGCTGGCTTTCGTCATCTCGGGCGCGGTCACCGGCCTGGCGGGCGGGCTGCACGCGATGATGACCGGCATCGCGCCACTCTCGAATGCCGAATACCACACCAGCGAGATGATCCTGGTCATCACCGTGATCGGCGGCACCGGCAATCTCTTCGCCTCGGTGCTGGGCGCGGCCTTCTATGTGCTGCTGGCCGACTGGCTCTCGACCTTGTGGCCGCGCTGGCTGCTGTTGCTGGGGCTGTTGCTGATCGGCGTGAGCATCGGCATGCAGCGCGGTCTCTGGGGCCTGGGCGAAAGCGCGTGGCGCCGCGTGTTCCGCAGGGCGCCGCAGGTGCCGCCGCCGGAGATCCTGGCCGGACAGGGAGAGAAGGCATGACGCAGACCGCACTGATCGAAGCCGTCGGTGTCACCAAGCACTACGGCAAGTTCGCCGCCCTCGGCGGCGTGGACCTCCGGATCCTGCGCAACACCGTGCATTCGGTGATCGGCCCCAACGGCGCCGGCAAGACCACGCTGTTCCACATGCTCACGGGCACCGGCACCACGACGGGCGGGCGGATCGTGTTCGACGGCCACGACGTGACGCGCGAGCCCGACTACCGCCGGGTGCAGCGCGGGATGGCGCGATCCTTCCAGGTCACGAGCCTGTTCGCCAGCCTGCCGGTGCGCGAGAACCTGCGGCTCGCGGCGCAGGGCGTGACGCCGCGCCGGGCGCTCAATTGCTGGCGCGCGCCGGTCGGCGAGCTCTCTTGCGCCGACACCGTGGCGGAAGTGCTTCAGCGCATCGGCCTCGAGCGGCTGGCCGACACGCCGGCCAGCGTGCTCTCGCACGGCCAGCAGCGGCGCCTCGAAGTCGGCATGGCGCTGGCGGCGCGGCCCAAGGCGATCTTTCTCGACGAGCCGACCTCGGGCATGGGCATCGACGACCTCGACGACATGAAGCAGCTGATCCGCGGCCTGCGCGACGCGCACACCGTGGTGCTGATCGAGCACAACATGAACATCGTGATGGACATCTCCGACACCGTGACCGTGATGCAGCAGGGCCGCGTCCTGGCCGAGGGATTGCCGGGCGACATCCGGGCCGATCCGCGCGTGCGCACGGCCTATCTCGGCAACATGATCACCGGGGGGCGTGCATGAGCGGTACCAGCACCATTCTGGAGGTCGCGAACCTCCACAGCCACTACGGCAAGAGCCACGTGCTGCAGGGCGTCTCGATGACCGTGGGCCAGGCGGAGACGGTCACGCTGCTGGGCCGCAACGGCGCCGGCAAGTCGACCACCCTGAAGAGCATCGCCGGCGCCGTGACTCCCACCCGCGGCAGCGTGCGGTTCCAGGCGGCCGACATCGCGGGCCTGCCGCCGCACCGCATCGCGACCCGCGGCGTCTGCCTGGTGCCCGAGCACCGCGGCATCTTCAAGCTGCTGACCGTGGAGGAGAACCTGCTGCTCGGCCAGCGGCGCGATTCGCCCTGGCAGCTCGACGACATCTACCGCATCTTTCCGCGGCTGCAGGAGCGGCGCCGCAACGGCGGGGGCCAGCTTTCGGGCGGCGAACAGCAGATGCTGGCCATCGGGCGCGCGCTGATGAACCATCCGCGCCTGCTGATCCTCGACGAACCGGTGGAAGGCCTGGCGCCGGTGATCGTCGAGGAAATCGTCGCCCAGTTGAAACTGATCAAGGCCGCCGGCGTGGCGATCCTGCTGGTCGAGCAGAACCTGGAGGTCTGCGTGCAGCTGGCCGACCGGCACTACATCCTGGAGCAGGGCGTGATCGTGCACCAGGCCGGCAACGCGGACTTCGTTGCCGACCACGAAGTGAAAGACCGCTACCTGGGCGTCGGTCTCGTCTGAACGCATCCGCCCGCATCCTTTTCGCAAAGCCATGACCACATCCCCCGAACTTTCCCCCGTGTCCGGCGTACCGGACGTGCGCAACCTGCGCGTCGACGGCCGGCGTCTCTGGAACTCGCTGATGCAGCTCGCCGAGCTCGGCGCCACCGAGAAGGGCGGCGTCTGCCGCATCGCGCTGACCGCGCTTGACCGGCAGGGCCGCGACCTTTTCGCGCGCTGGGCGCGCGAGGCCGGCTGCGCAGTGCGCGTGGACGCCATCGGCAACATCTTCGCGCGCCGTGCCGGACGCAACAACGCGCTGCCGCCGGTCACGACCGGCAGCCACATCGACACCCAGCCCACGGGCGGCAAGTTCGACGGCAACTACGGCGTGCTCGCGGGGCTCGAGGTGATCCGCAGCCTCAACGATGCGCAGGTCGTCACCGAAGCACCGCTGGAGGTGGCGGTGTGGACCAACGAAGAGGGCTCGCGCTTCGTGCCGGTGATGATGGGCTCGGGCGTCTTCGCCGGCGCCTTCACGCTCGAGCACGCGCTCGCGCAGCGCGACAACGAGGGCATCAGCGTGGCCGATGCGCTGGCCGCCATCGGCTATGCCGGCCCGGCGCCCGCATCCGCGGCCGCATCCCCCATGGCTGCGTACTTCGAAGCGCACATCGAGCAAGGGCCGGTGCTCGAAGCCAACCGGCGCGTGATCGGCGTGGTCGAGGGCGCGCTCGGGCAGCGCTGGTACGACGTGGTGGTGCAGGGCATGGAAGCGCATGCCGGCCCGACCCCGATGGAACTTCGGCACGACGCGCTGCTGGCCGCTTCCGAGCTGGTGATCGAGGTCAACCGCATCGCGCTGGCGCAGGCGCCGCATGGGCGCGGCACCGTCGGCTGGATCGATGCCTACCCGAATTCGCGCAACGTGATCCCGGGCAGGGTGCGGCTCAGCGTCGACCTGCGCGCGGCCGACGACACCGTGCTGCTGGCCATGGACGCGGCGCTCAGGCAGGCGACGCAGCGCATCGGCGCGCTGCACAAGGTGGACATCGGCGTCGAACCGGTGGTGTATTTCCCGCCCCAGTCCTTCGCGCCGGCGCTGGTCTCGGCCGTGCGCGAAGCCGCGCGGCAGCAGGGCATGAGCTGGATGAACGTGATCAGCGGCGCCGGCCACGACGCGGTGTACCTGGCGCGCGTCTGCCCGGCCGCGATGATCTTCGTGCCTTGCCTGGACGGCATCAGCCACAACGAGATCGAGGACGCGCAGCCCGACCATCTGGAGGCCGGCTGCAATGTGCTGATGCAGGCGATGCTGCAAAGCGCGGGGGTGGTGGCATCGTGAAAATCCTGATCGCCCGGCTCAATCACGAGACCAACACCTTCTCGCCGGTGCCCACGCCGCTGGCCGCTTTCGGGCCCGATGGTCCGAGCTTCGGCGAGCAGGCCTATCGCGACAACAAGGGCATGCGGACCGCGATGTCGGCCTTCATCGACCTGGCCGAGCAGGCGGGGGCGACGCTGGTCACGCCGGTGTCGGCGTCGGCCAACCCGAGCGGGCCGGTCGACGCGCAGGCCTACACCACCTTGTGCCAGCGCATTCTCGATGCCGTGCCGGGTTGCGATGCGATCCTGCTCGACCTGCACGGCGCGATGGTGGCGCAGAACAGCGTGGACGGCGAAGGCGAGCTGCTCGCTCGGCTGCGCGCCGCGGCACCCGGTGTGCCGATCGGCGTGGCGCTCGACCTGCATGCCAACGTGACGGCGGCGATGGTCGGCAACGCGGACGTGATCGTCGGCTTCAAGACCTATCCGCACGTCGACATGTACGAAACCGGCGCGCATGCGGGCCGCCTGCTGCTGGACCTGCTCGCCGGGCGGAGCCGGCCCGCGATGCGATGGCACCCGCTCCCGCTGATGGCGCACACGCTGCGCAGCGCCACCTTCGCCGGCGCGATGCAGCGCGCGATCGAAGCGGCGCGCGAAGCCGAAAAGGCCGAATCGATCGCGGTGTCGATCTTCGCGGGCTTCTCGCTGTCCGACATCGAGGCGCCCTGCATGAGCGTGGTGGTGGTCGATGCCCAATCGCCCGAGCGCGCCCAGGCCACGGCCGATCGCATCGCGGCGCAGATCTGGCGCGAGCGCGAAGCGTTCGTCTACCGCAGCGAAGCGCTGGCGACATCGATCGCGCGCGCCAAGAAGATCGTGCAGGGCGCGACGCGCCCGGTGCTGCTGCTCGACCATGGCGACAACTGCATGTCCGGCGGCAGCTGCGACACCATGGATGTGCTGCAGGAAGCGCTGGCCCAGGGACTCGACGGCATCGGCGTCGGGCCGCTGTGCGATCCGCAGGCCGTGAGCGAGCTCGTCGCGGCGGGCGAAGGTGCCACGGTGACCGTGGCACTCGGCAACAAGGTTTCGCTGGCAGGCATCGGCCTCGCGAAGACGCCGCTGCAACTGACAGGCACGGTGCGCACCATCGGCGACGGCGAGTACGTGATCACCGGTCCCACCTACACCGGCCAGCGTGCCAGCATGGGCCGCACGGTGTTGTTCGACATCGGCGCGGCGCGGATCGTGGTCACCGAGCGCACCCAGGAACCCTGGGACATCGGCGTCTTCGAATGCGCGGGCCTCGATCCGCGCAGCGAGCGCTTTCTGCTGCTCAAGTCGCGCATGTACTGCCGGCCGGTGTTCGAGCCGCTGTCCGCCGCGCTGATCGAGTGCGACAGTCCGGGGGTCACGAGTTCGGACTATCGCCTGTTCCCGTTTTCCAAGGTCCGGCGCCCGGTCTTCCCGCTGGATCCCGCTTGAGCGAACGGCCGCCGGCGGGCGCGGCTACGCCGGCTTTTTCGGCAGGTCTTTCCTGGCCCCGAATCGCCACCACGGCAGCAGCGCGCTGAGCGACTCCACCTCGCCGCTGCTGGCGCTCTCGTAGCCCGGCAGCGTGCCGAGCTGGTGCTGCCAGGCAGCGCCGCGCAGCAGCACCAGCAGGGCCTCGATGGCCGGCTGTTCGAGCGCCGACTTGAGGCAGGCGAGGTGGTAGCGCTCCTGTACCAGCGGCACGAAACCCAGGCCGGCACCGAGCGCTGCCGATTCGATCCCGAGCGCGGCATCGGCCTCGCCGGACGCCACCGCGTGCGCCGCCGCCGCGTGCGAAGGTTCGTGCCGCGCATAGCCGTCGATGGCATCGGCCGCCAGCCCGTCGCGCGCCAGCAGTTCGTCGAGCAGCACCCGCGTGCCGGTACCGATCGGCCGGTTGACGTAGCGCGCCCTGCGCGCCGCCACGTCGGCCAGGTTCTTCAGACCGAGCGGGTTGCCGGGCGCGACGATCAGGCCCTGGGTGCGGCGCGCGAAGCCGATGATCTTGTGCAGGCCGGGCTTGAGCAGCGGCTTGTAGGTGCGTTGCGCGAGCGAGCCGGACGGCGGCCGCTCGAGCGTGTGGAAGCCCGCCATCACGCAGCGCCCCTGGTTCAGCGCGCTGATCGCATCCACGCTGCCGGTGAAGCGGATGTCGAGCTGGAGCCGCGCCGTGGCCGCGGCGTGCGCCCGCAGCAGCACCAGCGCATCGTCATGGCTGGCATGCAGGCTCAGCACGTGCATGCTGTCGTCGAAGGCGAGCGCGAAGGCACGCTCGAGGTCGGCATGCAGCGCCTCGATCTGCGGCGCCAGCCGGGCCTGGGCCTGGCGTTCGGCCCACAGCAGCTTGTCGCCGAACTCCGACAGATGGGCCGATCGGCCCTGGTCGCCGGTCACCAGCGCATGGCCCAGCGTCTGTTCCCAGCGCTTGAGCTCGCCCCAGACATGGCGGTACGAATAGCCCACGGCCCGCGCCGCGGCCGAGATCGATCCGTGCTCGCGCACCGCGTGCAGCAACTCCATCAGCGGGTTGCGGATCAGCGTGCGGCCCTGGCGGCGCGGTGCGATGGCGTAGGAGAGTTCGATCTGTTGCACGGGAGGCGGGGAAAGGGGCGGGAGCGCCGGGGAGATTATGCAGAGCCTGCTCGTCGCCTATGCAAGCCATTGCATAGGTCGAGGGTGCCGCCTTGTCCATACTGCGGCGCTCTCCGTTCCCACGCGCCCCATGAACACCTTCGCCGACAGTGCCGCTGCCGCCTGGCACCTCGTCGTCTCCGTCGACCCGATGCTGCTCTCCATCGTCGGGCGCTCGCTGGCGGTCAGCGCGACGGCCTGCCTGCTGGCCTGCGGATTCGGCCTGCTGCTGGGGGCCTGGCTGGCGGTGGCCCGGTTCGCGGGGCGCGGCCTGCTGCTGACCTTGCTCAACACGCTGCTGGCGCTGCCCTCGGTGGTGGTSGGGCTGGTGATCTACCTGCTGCTGTCGCGTTCGGGCCCGTTGGGCTTCCTGGGCTGGCTGTTCTCCTTCAAGGCGATGGTGCTGGCGCAGACCCTCCTCGTGCTGCCGGTGGTCACGGCACTGACGCGGCAGGCGATCGAGGATGCCGACCGCGCCCATGGCGAGCAGCTGCGCTCGCTCGGCGCCGGCAGCTTCGCACGCGGCCTGCTGCTGGTGGCCGACGAGCGCTACGCGCTGGTCACGGTGGTGATCGCGGCCTTCGGCCGCGCCGTGTCGGAGGTCGGCGCCGTGATGATCGTCGGCGGCAACATCGACGGCTTCACGCGCGTGATGACCACCGCCATCGCGCTGGAAACCAGCAAGGGCGACCTGCCGCTGGCGCTGGCGCTCGGGCTGCTGCTGCTGGCCGTGGTGCTGCTGCTGAACCTGGCGATCGCGGCCTTGCGCGCCTGGCGCGAACGGGTCGATGGCGGGGCCGCCGATGCGATGCGCAACCGCACGCTGGAGGCGGTGCCGTGAACCGCCGGGCCGTTCCGGCGGTGGGCGCGCCGCTCTTCAGCCTGCACGGGGTCTCGCTGCGCTTCGGCAAGGTGCAGGCGCTGGCCGGCGTCAACCTGGAGATCCTGGCGGGCGAGCGGGTGGCGCTGATCGGCGCCAACGGCAGTGGCAAGAGCAGCCTGCTGCGCTTGCTGCATGGACTGCTGCCGCATTCCTCGGGCGTCTTCATGAGCCGCGTGTCGCCGAATGCGCAGGCCATGCTGTTCCAGCGGCCGCACATGCTGCGCGCCAGCGTCCGCAACAACGTCGCGCTGGCGCTGTGGCTGCAGGGGGCGCCGTGGCGCGGCGCGCAGCGCGAGGCCGAGGTCGCGCTCGGAAGGGTCGGGCTGGTCGAACTCGCCGGCCGCAACGCACGCACGCTGTCGGGCGGCCAGCAGCAGCGCATGGCGCTGGCGCGGGCCTGGGCCCTGCATCCCGACGTGCTGCTGCTCGACGAGCCCACCGCCAGCCTGGACCCGACCGCCAAGCGCGAGGTCGAGGCCCTGATCGCCGAGGCCGCGCAGGGCCGCACGCTGGTCTTCGCGAGCCATAACCTGGGCCAGGTCAAGCGGCTCGCCAGCCGCGTCGTCTACCTCGAGCACGGCAGGGTGGTGGCCGACCTGCCGGTCCATGATTTCTTCCGCGGGCCGCTGCCCGAGGAAGCCCGTCTGTTTGTCAAAGGTGAACTGGTGTGATGTCATTCAATCTGTCCAGGGGCGTGCGGGCCTCGCTCGGTGCGCTCGTGCTGGCGGCCGGCGCGCTCGCCGCCCAGGCCGAAACCCTCACCATGGCCTCGACGACTTCGACCGAGCAGTCGGGCCTGTTCTCGCACCTGCTGCCGGCCTTCAAGCAGGCGAGCGGGATCGACGTCAAGGTGGTGGCGGTCGGCACCGGGCAGGCGATCGACATGGCCAGGCGAGGCGATGCCGACGTGCTCTTCGTGCACGACACCGCGGCCGAGGAGAAGTTCGTCGCCGAGGGCTTCGCCGCCAAGCGCCTCCCGGTCATGTACAACGACTTCGTGCTGGTCGGCCCCAGGGGCGACCCGGCCGGCGTCAAGGGGCAGGACATCGCGGCGGCGCTGAAGAAGATCGCGGCGGTCAACGCGCCTTTCGTCTCGCGCGGCGACAAGAGCGGCACCGACGCCGCCGAGCGCCGGCTGTGGACGCAGACCGGCATCGGCGAGGCTGGCCAGCCGGTGCCGAGCGACAAGAAGGGTACGGGCTACAAGGAGTGCGGCTGCGGCATGGGCCCGGCGCTCAACATCGCGGCGTCGAGCGGCGCCTATGTGCTGGCCGACCGCGGCACCTGGCTCAGCTTCAAGAACCGCGCCGACCTCGGGGTGCTGGTGGAGGGCGACAAACGGCTGTTCAACCAGTACGGCGTGATGGTGGTGAGCCCGACCAGGTTCCCGAATCTCAACAGCGCGGGGGCGCAGAAGTTCGTCGACTGGGTGGTCTCGCCGGCCGGGCAGTCGACCATCGCCGCCTACAAGATCGATGGCGAGCAACTCTTCTTCCCGAATGCGAACCGCTGACTGGCTGCGCTTCGTGGCGCTGGCACGCAGGCGTTCGCGGACGACCTGCGGAACGGCACCCGGGCAGCGCGCGCTGCGCGAGGCCGGGTTTTTCGCGCCCTGGGAAACCGGAGCGCGCTGAGCGTCTGGGGCGGGATCCCGCCGACGGCGTACTCTGCTCCGCGAATGTCCCCCGGCCTGCGGCCTCCTCCTTTATTTCGCTGCGCAGAGCACACCATCGACGTGATCCGTCACAGCAGTCGTTGATCGACGATCAAGACACAGCGTTACCCGTGGCGAGGGCATCGGGTAGCCCCCGCAGCGAAATAAAGGAGGAGGCGAAGCCGGGGGACATTCGCGGAGGGGGCTACCCGGTGGCCTCGCCACGCGTCCCTGCCGCCCGCTCCAAATCTTAGTCGCGGACCACTGACATCGCGTCAGGCTTCGGCCGCCAGCAGTGCGTGCAGCGAGGCCACCTGGCGGCGCAGGTCCTCGTTCTCGGCCGTCAGTTCAGCGACGCGCTGCGTCAGGCGCTGAACGTCGTCCGGTTCGTCCGAAGCTTCGGCCGTCGCAGCTGCCGCACGCACCGGGCGCTTGGCTTCGCGCACCCGCTTGGCCGCCTGCTTGAGTTCGTCCTTGCCGCCGTTGGCGGCCGCGATCTGCTCTTCGGCCGGCAGAGTCGCCACGGCCGCCGCGGCGTTGATCGAGATCGTGCCGGACTTGATCGCGGCCACCAGTTCGGGCGCTGCCTGCTTCTGGATCTTCTCGATCATCACGACCTGGCTGCTGCTCAGGCGCGCCGCCTTGGCGATGGCTTCGCGGCTGTTCAGGGGGGCGGGCGGCGGCAGTGCCGGATCGACATCGAAGGGCGGATCGTCGGATGCATCGGACGGCGCCGCGGATGCGCGGGCCTGCCGTCCGGCCACGATCTCCTTCTTGCGCAGCGCCAGCACGCCGCGCAGGAAGTCCGACACGCTGCGCCGGCCCAGGTGCTGGTCGATCATCCACAGGTGCACGTCTTCGAGCGACTTGAAGCGCGTGTTCTGCACCGTCTGGAACGGCAGGCCGTGCTTCTGGCAGATGCCGTAGCGGTTGTGGCCGTCGACCAGCACGTCGCCCCACATCACCAGGGCATCGCGGCAGCCCTCGGTCAGGATGCTGCGTTCGAGGGCTTCGTATTCGTCCGGGGTCAACGGGTCGATATAGGATTTCAGGTCTTCGTTGACGACGATGTTCATGCGAGCGGGATTCTGGAAGAGGGGCGGATTCTAGGGTCACCGGTCCATCGGCAGGTAGAGGCTTTCCTTGATTTCCTCCATCACGACGTAGCTGTTCGACTCGGCCGGCACCGGCAGCTTCTTGAGCAGGTCGCCGAGCAGGTTGCGGTAGTCGCTCATGGCGCGCAGGCGGGCTTTCACGAGGTAGTCGAAGCCGCCCGACACCAGGTGGCATTCCATGACCTCGGGCACATGCATCAGCTCCTGGCGCACCTTGTCGAAGACGTCGGCCGACTTCGACGACAGCGTGATCTCGACGAACACCAGCAGCGTCTTGCCGAGCGCCTGCGGATCGATGCGCGCGTGGTAGCCGGTGATCACGCCTTCGCGCTCCATGCGCCGAACGCGCTCGGAACACGGCGAGGTCGAGAGGCCGATCTGCTCGGCCAGGTCGGTCATCGAGATGCGGCCCTGGCGCTGCAGGATGTCGAGGATTTTCCGGTCGGTGCGGTCGAGGTCGGGCATTTCACTCCTGGGATGCCGTTTTGGATGGGGCGACAGTTGAATTTGCTGCGAGAGGCTTCAATTTCCGTGGAGTTTACGGCGGGTCGATAAATATCATTGACTCCTTTCCTGCACCGATGGAGTTCTGCGATGAAAGTGATCGTTTTGGGCGGCGGCGTGATCGGCGTGACCACCGCGTACTACCTGGCGCGCGGCGGCGCCGAGGTGACCCTGATCGATCGCCAGGGGGGGCCGGCGCAGGAAACCAGCTTTGCCAATGCCGGCCAGGTGTCGCCCGGCTACTCCACGCCGTGGGCGGCGCCCGGCATTCCGCTCAAGGCCCTGAAGTGGATGTTCCAGAAGCACGCGCCGCTCGCGATCCGGCCCGACGGCTCGTTGTTCCAGCTGCGCTGGATGGCGCAGATGCTGAAGAACTGCTCCCCCGAGCGCTATGCCCTCAACAAGGAGCGCATGATGCGCGTCGCCGAGTACAGCCGCGACTGCCTGCGCGACCTGCGCGCCGAGACCGGCATTCGCTATGAGCAGCGCACCCAGGGCACGCTGCAGCTGTTCCGCACCCAGGCCCAGCTCGACGCCGTGCAGCGCGACCTGGCGGTGCTCGAAGAATGCGGCGTGCCCTACAGCTTGCTCGACCGCAGCCGGCTGGCGACCGTCGAGCCGGCGCTGGCCCGTACCGGCGACCTGCTGGCCGGTGGCCTGCACCTGCCGAACGACGAGACCGGCGACTGCAACCTGTTCACCCAGGGCCTGGCCGCGATCGCCCGGGGGCTCGGCGTCGACTTCCGCTTTCACCAGTCGGTCGATGGCCTGCTCACCGAAGCCGGACGCATCACCGGCGTGCGCCTCGGCGGCGCCACCAGCGAAGTGCTCACCGCCGACCGCTACGTGCTGGCTTTCGGCAGCTACTCGCGCGAGTTCATCGCGCCGCTCGGGCTCGACATCCCGGTCTATCCGGTCAAGGGCTATTCGCTCACGGTGCCGCTGGTCGATCCCTCGCTGGCGCCGCAGTCCACGGTGCTCGACGAGACCTACAAGGTGGCGGTCACGCGCTTCGACGACCGCATCCGGGTCGGCGGCATGGCCGAGCTCGGCGGCTTCGACCTGCGCCTGAATCCGCGCCGCCGCGAGACGCTGGAGCGCGTCATCACCGACCTGTTCCCGTGCGGCGACCTGCCGCGCGCGACCTTCTGGACCGGCCTGCGGCCGATGACGCCCGACAGCACGCCGATCGTCGGGCCGACGGCCTACGGCAACCTGTTCCTCAACACCGGCCACGGCACGCTCGGCTGGACCATGGCCTGCGGCTCGGGCAAGCTGGTGGCCGACCAGGTGATGGGGCGGCGCCCGGACATCCGCACCGATGGCTTGTCGGTCGACCGCTACAGCACGCCCGATCGGGTGCGTCCCCGCGCGACCCGGCCGATCGGCGCGGCGACTTGACCTCCGGGGTCATCGACCCGCGGCGGCTTCACGGCGACCATGGATCCGCCCCGCGCTGTTGCGGGTCGTGATCAACGAAAGGATTCGCCATGAACACCGCCACTCCCGATGCCGTCCGCGTGGCCGAGCACTACATCGCCGTCTGGAACGAGACCGATGCCGAGCGTCGGCTGAAGCTGCTTGAAACCCATTGGACCGACGACGCACGCTACGTCGATCCCCTGATGCAGGCCAGGGGCCGCTCGCAGATCAGCGCCCTGGTCGGCGGCGTGCACCAGCGCTATCCGGGCTTTCGCTTCGCGCTCAAGGGCCAGCCCGACGCGCATGGCGACCAGCTGCGCTTCTCGTGGACCCTGGGGCCGAGCGGCGCCGAGGACCTGATCGAGGGCACCGATTTCGCGCGGCTCGAAGCCGGCCGGCTGCAGTCGGTCACCGGCTTCCTGGACAAGGTGCCGGCCGGGGCTTGAGGAGGCTCACGCCGGCACCGGGCCGCCCCAAGGCGGCCTGCGGCCCTCTCGGGGGGCAGCGACCACACGAAGCGAGGGAGCGTGGGGGCCCAGGCCGGCGCCGGGCCGCCCCAAGGCGGCCTGCGGCCCCCTCGGGGGGCAGCGACCACACGAAGCGAGGGAGCGTGGGGGCYCAGGCCGGCGCCGGGCCGCCCCAAGGCGGCCTGCGGCCCCCTCGGGGGGCAGCGAGTACACGAAGTGACGAGCGTGGGGGCCTTTCACTCGACGATGGCCACGCCCTTGACCTGCGCGTGCACGGGCATCCCGACCGCGAGCCCGAGCAGGTCGGCCGACTTCCGCGTGATGCGGGCCAGCATCCGCATGCCGCCGACGTCGAGCCCGATCATCCGCTGCGCCGGGCCGTCGTCGGCCAGGTCGGTGATGGTCGCCGGCAGGATGTTGAGCACGCTGGTGCCGGCCTGGGGCTGCAGCGTGAGGCTGACGTCGCGCGCCTGGATGCGCACGCGCACCCGCTGGTCCACGCGGACGCCCCCATGCGGCAGGCTCAGCGTGYCGCCCGCGAAGGCGACCCGGACCAGGCCGTAGGCGGCGTCGACGTCCATGACCACGGCCTCGATCAGGGCACCGGCGGTATCGCCATGCGCCATCGGCAGGTCGAGCCGGGTCATCAGTTCGTGGGTCGGGCCGCTGGCGACCACGCGCCCGGCCTCGATCAGCACCAGGTGATCGGCCAGCCGCGCGATTTCGTCGGCTGCGTGACTCACGTAGAGCACGGGAATGTCCAGTTCGGCGTGCAGGCGCTCGAGGTAGGGCATGAGCTCGCGCTTGCGCTGCAGGTCGAGCGAGGCCAGCGGCTCGTCCATGAGCAGCAGTTTCGGGCTGGTGGCCAGCGCGCGCGCGATGCCGACGCGCTGGCGCTCGCCGCCCGACAGCGTGTCCGGACGCCGCGCGAGCAGCGAGCCGACGCCGAGCAGTTCCACCGCCTGGTCCAGCGCCACGCGGCGCAGCGCCGGCGCCACCCGCTTCATGCCGAATTCGAGATTGCGCCGGACGTCGAGATGCGAGAACAGCCGGCTCTCCTGGAACACGTAGCCGAGCGGCCGCCGGTGGGTGGGCACGAAGATGGCGCGCGCGCCGGCACGCTCGTCCTGCCAGACCTCGCCATTGATCGAGACAAAGGCGCCTGGCGCGCGCTGCAGCCCGGCAACGGCGCGCAGGCAGGTGGTCTTGCCGCAGCCCGAGGGACCCGAGAGCGCGGTCACGCCGCGTCCCGGCAGTGCCAGCTCGACGTCGAGCGTGAAGGCCGCGTACGCGACCTTGAGCCGCGCGTCGACGCCATGCTGCGTCGTGCCGCTCATCGACRCCGCCCGGTCGGGTTCAGCGCATACAGCGCCAGCAGCACCAGGAACGAGAACACCACCATCCCGGCTGCGAGCCAGTGCGCCTGCGTGTATTCGAGTGCCTCGACATGGTCGTAGATCTGCACCGAGATCACGCGCGTCTTGTCGGGGATGTTGCCGCCGATCATCAGCACCACGCCGAACTCGCCGACCGTGTGGGCGAAACCCATGACGACGGCCGTGAGGTAGCCCGGGCGGGCCAGCGGTAGCACGACGCTGAAGAAGGTGTCCAGCGGCGAGGCCCGCAGCGTCGCCGCGGCTTCGAGCGCGGGCTCGCCGATGGTCTCGAAGGCGTTCTGGATCGGCTGCACCACGAAGGGCATCGAATAGATGACCGAACCGACCACCAGGCCCGCGAAAGTGAAAGGCAGCAGGCCGATGCCGAGCCACTGGGTCAGCTGGCCGATCGGCCCGTGAGGCCCCATCGACACCAGGAAGTAGAAGCCCAGCACCGAGGGCGGCAGCACCAGCGGCAGCGCCACCATGGCGCCGACCGGCCCTTTCCAGGCCGAGCGCGTGCGCGCCAGCCACCAGGCCAGCGGCGTCCCGAGCAGCAGCAGGATCAGCGTCGTGGCCGTCGCCAGTTTCAGCGTGAGGGTGACGGCGCCGAGGTCGGCGGCGGTCGGCATGATGTGCCTCTGCCTTCGGTCAGACCGCGTAGCCGAAGGAGCGGATCACGACCCTGGCGGCGTCCGACTTGAGGTACGCCATCAGCGCGGCGGCCGCGGCATTGTCTTTGGCGCGGTTCAGCCGCACCGCGTCCTGGCGGATCGGGCTGTGCAACTCGGCCGGCACGATCCAGGCCGAACCGCTCTTGAGCTTGTCGCCTTCCCAGACCTGCGACAGCGCGACGAAGCCGAGCTCGGCGTTGCCGGTCGAGATGAAGCTGAAGGTCTGGCCGATGCTCTCGCCCTGCACGAACTTCGGTTCGAGCGCGGCCAGCAGACCGAGCCGTGTGAGGGTTTCGACCGCGGCCGCGCCGTAAGGCGCCAGCTTGGGTGCCGCCAGCGCGAGGTGGGCGAACTTGCCGCTGCGCAGCACCTCGCCCCTGGCGTCGACCAGATCGGCATTCGCCGACCACAGCACCAGCTTGCCGGTGGCATAGGTGAAGCGGCTGCCGGCGACGGTGCTGCCTTCCTTGTCGAGGCGGGCCGGGGTCTCGTCATCGGCCGCCAGGAAGACGTCGAAGGGCGCACCGCCCTGGATCTGGGCGTAGAACTTGCCGGTCGCGCCGGACGACAGCACCGCCTTGTGCCCGGTCGCCTTCTCGAAGTCGGCCGCGATCACCTTCATCGGGCCGAAGAAGTTGGCCGCGACCGCGACCTGCACTTCGGCCGCCTGGCCGCAGAGCGAGAAGAAGAGGGCGGCAAGGCCGGCGGCCATCCGGCGGGGCGAAGGTCGAACTTGCATGGCGTTGGGTGGCTGGTGTCAGCGCTATTCATCAAAGGAATAGCGCGAGTGTAGGGCAGCGGCACAATGCTGCCCATGGCATCCCCCCGCTTCGGCGACGCGCTCGGCCACGGCATGAGCGACAAGCGCATCGAGATCCTTCGCGGCATCGGCCGCACCGGCAGCATTTCGCAGGCCGCGCGCGAGGCCGGCATCAGCTACAAGGCGGCCTGGCAGGCGGTCGCGACGCTGACCAATCTGGCTGGTGTTCCGCTGGTGGAGCGCGCGGTCGGCGGCGCCGGCGGCGGCGGCGCTTCGCTCACGGCGCACGGGGCGCAGCTGCTCGAACTGGCGGACGCGCTGGAGACCGCGCGACGGGCCGTGCAGACGCGCGCGGAAGCCGCGGGCGCGCTGGGTGCCGGCGCCGGCACGGCCGTGGCGCGGCTGGCCATCCGCACCAGCATGCGCA
>NZ_JBFUCJ010000061.1:0-40320 GCF_056405295.1 Variovorax sp. P1_H2
CTGCAGCGGCCTTCTCGCCCGCGGCCACCGGCACCGGCAGCACCGCCCCCGCGGCGGAGCCGATCGCGTCGAGCGACGCCGACACCTGGCCCCTGGGCCGCGCGCTCGCCCAGCTCCAGGGCATCTACATCCTGGCCGAGAACAGCCAGGGGCTGGTCATCGTCGACATGCATGCCGCGCACGAGCGGATCGTCTACGAGCGCCTGAAGACCCAGCTCGACGGCGCCGCCATCCGCAGCCAGCCGCTGCTGATCCCGGCGACCTTCGCCGCCACGCCCCAGGAGGTGGCCACCGCCGAGGCCTGCGCCGCGGTGCTGCCCGCGCTCGGCCTCGAGATCGCGCCGTTCTCGCCGCGCACCTTGGCGGTGCGCGCCGTGCCCGGAACCCTGGCCGATGGGGACCCCGTGGAACTGGCGCGCAGCGTGCTGGCCGAACTGGCCCAGCACGACGCCAGCACGGTGGTGCAGCGGGCCCAGAACGAGCTGCTGTCGACCATGGCCTGCCACGGTGCGGTACGCGCCAACCGCAAGCTGACCATCGACGAAATGAACGCCCTGCTGCGCCAGATGGAAGCCACGGAACGCTCCGACCAGTGCAACCATGGCCGGCCGACCTGGCGCCAGATTTCGGTGCGCGAGCTCGACGCGCTGTTCATGCGCGGACGCTGAGCCGTCTTTTTTCCTTCGCTTACAAAATCTGGAAACAGGCTAAAAAGAAACCAAAAGCGTTACAAATCCTAGGGTTTACCGGGTCATCGACCCGGTCGGCACGCCCGTTGCATGGAGTCTGTCGTTGAACTTTCCGGCCTAGCGGCCTGTCCTTCAGCCTTCCATGAAATCCTGGTCCCTGTTCGCATCCGCCACCGCCCTGGTCGCCCTGCTGGCCGGAGGCTGTTCCACGCTCGACGAACGCCAGCGCGAGTGGATCTTCCAGCCCAGCGACCGCAGTTGGGGCAATTCGGAAGCCATGAGCCAGGGCATGGACGACGTCTGGATCGATTTCAACTCCTCGCTGACCGGGGAGCCGGCGCGCCTGCACGGCCTGTGGCTGGGCGGTGCACCGGAATCGGCCGATACGCCCGTGCTGCTCTACCTGCACGGCGCCCGCTACAACGTCGCCGGCTCGGCCCCCCGCATGCGCCGGATGCACGAACTGGGCTTCTCGGTGCTGGCCATCGACTACCGGGGTTTCGGCAAGAGCTCTAAGGGTTTACCCTCAGAAGACTCGGCGCGCGAGGATGCTCGCGCGGCCTGGACCTGGCTCGCCGCCCGCCATCCGAAGCAGCCGCGCTACATCTTCGGCCACTCGCTCGGCGGCGCCATCGGCATCGACCTCGCTTCGCGCGTCGACGACGAGAGCGGCACCATCGTCGAGAGCACCTTCACCTCGATCGCCGACGTGGCGAGCAGCTTCAAGTGGGGTTGGCTGCCCTTCGGCCCCTTGATCACCCAGCGTTTCGAGGCCATCAGCAAGGTCAAGGACATCGGCGCGCCGTTGCTGGTGGTGCACGGTGCGGCCGACAGCCTGATCAACCCGACCCTGGGCCGCAAGCTCTACGATGCCGCGACCGTGCCGAAGATGTTCGTGCTGGTCGAGGGCGGCTCGCACCACAATGCCAATTCGATCGGCCAGTCGCAGTACCGCGCCGCCCTGTCGCAGCTCTTTCGCATGAAGGAGCCGCCGACCGAGGTCGCAACGGGCGCGGACCTGCAGCCGCCGCCGAAGCCGGCACCGCTGCCTCCCATGYCTGCGCCCACCGCTTCGGAAACCACCGCCCTGCGGCCGACCCGCCTGACCAGCCCGGCGATCTGAGCGCCTCCGGCGCCTCGCCGCGCCGTCTTTGTTAACCTCGGGCGCATGCCGCTTCCCGTTGCACCGGCCCTTTCTCGCACCGCGCCGCCTGCCTCGGGCCTGTCGCCGGCGCTGGTCGTCCTCACGCTCGCCCTGCTGCTGGGCATCCAGCCGGTCACGACCGATCTCTACCTGCCTGCCCTGCCGGCCCTGACCGCCGGCTTCGGCGCCCGCATGGCGCAGGCGCAGCTGACGCTGAGCGCGCTGCTGCTTGCCTTCGGGTGCTCGCAACTCGTGTGGGGGCCGCTGTCCGACCGCTTCGGCCGCCGGCCGGTGTTGCTGTGGGGCCTGGGCGGCTACGTGCTCGCGAGCATCGGCGGGGTGATGGCGTCGTCGATCGAGATCCTGATCGCCTGGCGAACCCTGCAGGGCGCCGCCATGGGCGCGGCCGTGATGGCGGCCCGGGCGATCGTGCGCGACCTCTACCAGCCGATGGACGGTGCCCGCGTGATGTCGCGCGCCCTGACCGGCCTGGGCGTCATCGCCTGTCTCTGCGCGCCGCTCGGCGGGTTGGTGTCAGACCTGTTCGGCTGGCGCATGGCGCTGCTCGTGCCGGCGCTGTTCGGCGCCTTCACGCTGGCGCTGGTCGCACTGCGCTTCGGCGAGACGCTGCCGCGCCGCAACCCCGACGCACTGCGCGCCGCTACGCTGATCGCCACCTGGGCGATGGTGCTGCGCAATCCGGTCTTCCTGTCCTTCAGCGCGCTGACCACGGCGTCCTACGGGCTGCTGTTCACCTTCCTGGCCTCGTCCTCCTTCGTCTTCATCCAGGTGCTCGAACTCAGCAAGACGCAGTACGGGCTGGTGATGCTGTGGAACTCGCTGGCCTACATCGCCGGCACCTTCGTCTGCCGGCGCTGGCTGCCGCGCCACGGCGTGCGCGGCAGCGTGGCCAGGGCCGCCGGGCTGACGCTGGCCGGCGGCAGCGCGATGGGCCTGCTGGCGCTGGCCGGCGTGGTGTCGGTCGCCGCCATCGTCGGGCCGCTGACCCTCGTGATGCTGGCGCATGGCGTGCACCAGCCCTGCGGCCAGACCGGCGCCGTCGGTCCCTTTCCGCAGGCCGCGGGTGCCGCCTCGGCGCTCAACGGCTTCATCATGATGCTGGCCGCTTTCGGCATCGGCGGCTGGCTGGGCGCGCGCATGGACGGCACGGTGATGCCGCTGGCACTCGGCATGTGGTTCTGGAGCGCCTGCATCGCGGCCATCGCCTGGACCCTGGTGCGCCGCCATGGGGAGCCGCGTGGCCGCTGAGATGCCGACTTCGAAGGCCTTGCGCTACGTGGCGCTTGCCGGCCCGACCGCCTCGGGCAAGACCGCGGCCGCGCTGGCCATCGCGCGCGAGCGCCCGGTCGAGATCGTCAGCGTCGATTCGGCGCTGGTCTACCGCGGCATGGACATCGGCACCGCCAAGCCCAGCGCCGCCGAGCGCGCCGAAGTGCCGCACCACCTGATCGACATCCGCGACCCGCGCGAGGCTTACAGCGCGGCCGCCTTCGTCGAGGACGCCCGCCGCCTGATCGGCGAGATCGCGGCACGCGGCAAGCTGCCGCTGCTGGTCGGCGGCACGATGCTCTACTTCAAGGCGCTGGCCGAGGGCATCGATGCCATGCCCGCGGCCGACCCGGCGCTGCGCCGCCAGCTCGAAGCCGATGCCGCCGCGCTCGGCTGGCCGGCGATGCACGCCCGCCTGGCGAAGGTCGATCCGATCACGGCCGCGCGGCTGGCGCCGAACGACAGCCAGCGGGTCCAGCGCGCGCTCGAGGTCTGGCATGCCAGCGGCCGGCCGCTGTCGAGCTTCCACGCGGCGGCACAGGCCGGCAACGGCACGCCGGCGGCGGCCCTGCTGTCGCTCGAGCCCACCGAGCGAAGCTGGCTGCACGCGCGCATCGAAGAGCGCTTCGACGCCATGCTCTCGGCCGGCTTGATCGCCGAGGTGCAGGCGCTGCGCGCGCGCGGCGACCTGGTGGCCGACCTGCCCTCGATGCGCTGCGTCGGCTACCGACAGACCTGGGAGGCGCTCGACGGTGCCTGGCCGATCTCCGAACTGCGCGAACGCGGCATCGCCGCCACGCGCCAGCTCGCCAAGCGGCAGATGACCTGGCTGCGCAGCATGCCGGGGCGCCAAGTGATCCCGGCCGAGGCCCCCGATGCCATCGCCCAGGTGCTGCGCCAGGTGGCGGCACTGGCATGACGCTGCGGATCAGAGATCTCGCCAAGCATTACGGTGAGGCGCCGGTGTTCGAGCACGTCACGTTCGAGGTCGCCGACGGCGAGTTCGTGGCGATCGTGGGCGAATCGGGCGTCGGCAAGTCGACCCTGCTCAACTGCATGGCCGGCCTCGACAGCTGGAACGCCGGCACGGTGCGGCACGACGGCACCGACATCGGCTCCCTCGACGCCGAGGCGCGCGCGCTGTGGCGGCGCAGGAACGTCGGCTTCGTGTTCCAGGCCTTCCATGTGCTGCCGCACCTGGACGTGGGGCAGAACGTCGCGCTGCCGCTGATGCTGCTGGGGCAGCGCGACGACGGCCGCGTCGCGCGCATGCTCGACGCCGTCGGCCTTGCCGGCCTCGGCACGCGCCTGCCGCAGCAGCTGAGCGGCGGCCAGTTGCAGCGCGTCGCGATCGCCCGCGCGCTGGTCCATGCGCCTTCGCTGCTGCTGGCCGACGAGCCGACAGGCAACCTCGACCCGGGCACCGCGGCTCGCGTGATGGACGTGCTGGTGGCGCAGACCCGCGCGCACGGCGCCTCGCTGGTGCTGGTCACGCATTCGGAAGCCGCGGCGGCGCGCGCCGACCGCGTGCTGCACCTGAGCGCCGAGGGGATCCGGGCCTAAGTTCCGGCCAACAGGGCTGCATAGCGCGCCAGATCGACATTGCCGCCGCTGACGATCACACCCACGCGCTGGCCGCGGATCACCTCGCCCGCCGCGCAGGCCGCCGCGAAGGCCAGGCAGCCGGTCGGCTCGACCACCATCTTCATGCGTTCGGCGAAAAAGCGCATGCCGTCCACCAGCTGCGCATCGCTGACCGTGAGGATGTCGCTGACGTCGCGCCGGATGATGCCGAAGGTGTATTCGCCCAGGTGCTGCGTCTGGGCGCCGTCGGCGATGGTCTTCGGCGTCTCGATGGTGACGATGCGGCCGGCCCGCAGCGACTGCAGGCCGTCGTTGCCGGCCTCGGGCTCGACGCCGTACACTTGGCAGTCGGGCGCGAGCGCGCGCGCCGACAGCGCCGAACCGCTGGTCAGGCCGCCGCCGCCGAGGCAGACGTACAGCGCATCGAGCGCGCCGACTTCCTCGATCAGTTCCTTGGCCGCCGTGCCCTGCCCGGCGATCACGTCCGGGTGGTCGTAGGGCGGGATCAGCGTCATGCCGCGTTCTTCGGCCAGCCGCCGCGTCAACGCCTCGCGGTCCTCGGTGAAACGGTCGTACTGCACCACCTCGGCGCCGTATTCCCGCGTCGCGGCGAGCTTGGCGGCCGGCGCGTCGTTCGGCATCACGATCACGGCCGGCATGCCGAGCAGGCGCGCCGACAGCGCCACCGCCTGCGCATGGTTGCCGGACGAGAAGGCGATCGCGCCGGCCTCGCGCTGCCTCGCATCGAACTTCGACAGCGCGTTGAAGGCGCCGCGGAACTTGAAGGCGCCCATGCGCTGGAAGTTCTCGCACTTGAAGAAGAACTGCGCGCCCCAGCGCGCATCGGCGGTGCGCGAGCGCAGCACCGGCGTGCGGTGGGCATGCCCTTCGAGCCGCGCTGCCGCGGCGATCACGTCGTCGTAGGTCGGGAGTGTGTGCATGGCGAGGAGCTTAAGCGACGGCGACGAGAAAAAAATTCCGCCGCCTTGCCGCACACTGTCGAAACGCGACCGGCTGCGCCGTCATTGCAGTGAGCGATCCTGCTCGTGTGCTTCTTCCCCGGAGGTTCCATGCAATACATGCTGATGTTCTACCAACCCCAATCCGAGTTCGAACAACGGGACCAGGCCGCCGGCCAGGCCTACATGTCCGGCTGGATGGCCTATATCGGCGCGATCCGCGAGTCGGGCATCGCGGTCAATGGCCACGGGCTGCGGCCGCCGATGACCGGCACCACGCTGCGCGTGCGCGGCGACAAGCGCCAGGTGCAGGACGGACCTTTTGCCGACACCAAGGAACAGCTCGGCGGCTACTTCGTGGTCGACGTGCCGGACCTCGACACCGCCCTCGAATGGGCCGCCCGCGCGCCCTGTGCCAGCACCGGCGGCGTCGAGGTGCGCCCGGTCTTCACGGCACCGATGTGACAGGCTCGGCGGTCGAGCAGGCGCGCACGGCCGCCGAGCAGGCCGCGCGCCGGTCCTACGGCCGGCTGGTCGCGATTCTCTCGGCGCGCACGCGCGACATCGCGGCCTCGGAAGACGCGCTGGCCGACGCCTTCGCACGGGCGCTCGAGCGCTGGCCCGTGGACGGCGTGCCGGTGCAGCCGGAAGCCTGGCTGCTGCAGGTGGCGCGCCGCCGCACGCTCGACGCCTGGCGCCACAGCCGCGTCCAGGACGAGGCGATGCAGACCCTGCTGCTGCTGGCCGACGAGGTCGGCGACGACGCGGGCGGCCAGGGCGAGGCGGTGCCCGACGAACGGCTGCGCCTGCTCTTCGTCTGCGCCCATCCGGCCATCGACGCCGCGGCGCGCGCGCCGCTGATGCTGCAGACGGTGCTCGGACTCGACGCCGCCCGCATGGCCGGCGCCTTCCTCACGGCGCCGGCCACGCTGGGCCAGCGCCTGGTCCGGGCCAAGGCGCGGATCCGGGCTGCCGGCATTCCCTTCGAGTTCCCGCGCGCCCTCGACCTGCCGCAGCGGCTGCAGGACGTGCTCGACGGCATCTATGTGGCCTACGGCACCGGCTGGGACGACGTCGACGGCGCCGACGCGGCGGAGCGCGGCCTCACGGCCGAGGCGATCGAGCTCTGCCGCATCCTCTGCGGGCTGATGCCCGCGGAAGCCGAGCCGCTGGGCCTGCTGGCGCTGATGCTGTTCTGCGAAAGCCGCGCGGCGGCACGGCGCAGCGCCGATGGCGACTATGTGCCGCTGGACGAACAGGACACCGCCTGCTGGAACCCGGCCCTTCGCACGCAAGCCGAACAGGCATTGCAGCGCGCCGCAACGCTGAATGCGCTCGGCCCCTACCAGATCGAGGCCGCGATCCAGTCGGCCCATTGCGCTCGCCGGCTCGGCGCGCAGGTTCCGGCGCAGGCGCTGGTGGCGCTCTACGACGGCTTGATCGCGCTGCGGCCCAGCACCGGCGCCCGGGTCAGCCGGGCCTGCGCGGTGGCCGATGCCGAGGGGCCGGCCATGGGCCTGCGCGAACTCGACGCCCTGGCGCCGGCCGAGGTCGCCGACTACCAGCCCTTCTGGGCCGCACGCGCGCACCTGCTGGGCCGCAACGGCCAGGCGGAGGCGGCGCGCCGGGCCTACGCCCGCGCGACCGGCCTCAGCGCCAGCCCGGCGGTGCGCACCTGGCTGGCCGCCGCATCGCAGCGGCTCTGAGGCTCTGAGCGCGCCGCTGTCGTGCATCGCGCTTCGCGCAGAATGGGATGCAATGAAGGCCTTGTTGTTCAGCTTCTCCTGGCAGGAGTTGCGCCACCACCCGTGGCGCAACGCGGCCGCGGTCGTGGCCGTGATGCTGGGCGTCGCGCTGGCCTTCTCGGTCCAGTTGATCAATGCGTCCGCGCTCGACGAATTCTCGAGCGCAGTGCGTTCGGTCAACGGCCAGCCCGACCTCGAACTGCGCGCCGCCCAGGGCAGCTTCGACGAGGCCGTGTTCGCGCAGGTCGCACGGCATCCGCAGGTCGCGCTGGCGAGCCCGGTGCTCGAACTGCCGAGCGTCGCGCAGATCGGCGCGCGCCGGCTGCCGCTGCGGGTGGTCGGCGTCGACGCCCTCGCACTGCCGACCATCGCACCGGCCCTGATGCCGCGGCCCGCCGAAGGCGCCGACCGCTTGTCGCTGTTCGCGCCCGGCCAGGTGTTCCTGAACGCCGCCGCACGCAAGGCCATCGGCGACGAGGCCACACAGTTGCAGCTGCGCGTCGGCACGCAATGGCAGTCGCTGCAGATCGCCGGCCAGGTCGCGGCCGGCGGTGCCGCGCTGGCGGTGATGGACATCGGCGCGGCGCAGGACCTGTTCGGCCGCGGCGGCCGGCTCACGCGCATCGACCTGCGGCTCGCGCCGGGCACCGGGCACGCGGACTTCATCCGCGCGCTGCAGCAATCGCCGGGCTGGCCGGGCGGCATCCAGATCGCCGAACCGGGCGATGCGGCCGAGCGTGTCAGCAACCTGTCGCGCGCCTACCGCGTCAATCTCACGGTGCTGGCGCTGGTGGCCCTGTTCACCGGCGCCTTCCTGGTGTTTTCGGTGCTGGCATTGAGCGTCGCCAAGCGGGCGCAGCAGTTCGCCCTGCTTGGCGTGCTGGGGCTGACGCCGCGCGAGCGGCTGCRGCTGGTGCTGGCCGAGTCGCTGCTGCTCGGGGTGATCGGCAGCGCCGCCGGCATCGCGCTCGGCACCGCGCTGGCCCAGCTGGCGCTGAAGCTGCTGGGCGGCGACCTGGGCGGCGGCTACTTCGACGGCGTGGCGCCGACGCTGCGCTGGAGCACCGGCGCCGCCCTCACCTACGGCGTGCTCGGCGTGCTCGCGGCCGGCGTCGGCGGCTGGTGGCCGGCGCGCGCCGCGCAGGCGCTGCCCGAGGCGCAGACGCTCAAGGGCCTGGGCGCCGCGCCGGCCGGCGGCGGGGCACACCGCATCGCGCTGCTGCTGATCGCCGCCGGCGGCGCGCTGGCGCTGGCGCCGGCGATCTTCGGCATCCCGATCGCGGCCTACCTGTCGGTGGGCTTCCTGCTGGTCGGCGGCATCTCGGCGCTGCCGTGGCTGATCGCGGGCGTCTACGACCGGCTCGCGCCACTGGCCGCACACCGGCTGCTGCCGCTGCTGGCGATCGAGCGCGCCCGGCGCATGCGCGGCACGGCCGCGGTGGCGGTCAGCGGCGTGGTCGCGAGCCTGAGCCTGGCCGTGGCGCTGACCGTGATGGTCGCCAGCTTTCGCGACTCGGTCACGCGCTGGCTCGATGTCGTGCTGCCGGCCGACCTGTACCTGCGCAGCGCCGCCGGCCCCGGCGGCGAACAGGCGCTCTTCCCGCCCGCCTTCGTGCAGGCGCTGGGCCGGTTGCCCGGCGTCACGCGCACCGGCACGCTGCGCACGCGCGCGCTGTCAATCGATCCGGCGCGACCCGCGGTCACGCTGATCGCGCGCAGCCTCGACGCGGAGGTCGGTCGTTCGCTGCCTTTGCTCGGCGCCGCGCTGCCGGTGCCGGCGGGACAGATCGGCATCTACGTCAGCGAGCCGATGGTCGAGCTCTACGGCGCCCGCGCCGGCAGCGCCTTCGAAGCGCTGGCGCGTGCCTGGGGGCCGGTGCGCGGCGGCCAGCCGCCGCCGGTCTTCTTCGTCGCCGGCGTCTGGCGCGACTATGTCCGGCAGTTCGGCGCCGTCACGATGGACGCCCGCGATTTCGAGCGCCTCACGGGCGATGCCGGCGCCAGCGACATCGGGCTGTGGCTGGCGCCGGGCGCGAGCGAGGGCGCGGTGCAGCAGGCGGTGCAGGCGCTGGCGGCGCGCGAAGCCGCGGCGGCCGAGCCGGTCGAGATCGCCTCGGTGGCCCAGATCCGCGCCACCTCGCTGCGCATCTTCGACCGCAGCTTCGCCGTCACCTACTGGCTGCAGGCCGTGGCGATCGCGATCGGCCTGTTCGGCATCGCGGCCAGCTTCAGCGCCCAGGTGCTGGCGCGGCGCAAGGAGTTCGGCCTGCTCGCGCACCTGGGCTTCACGCGCGGCCAGGTGCTGGCGATCGTGGCCGGCGAAGGCGCGGCCTGGACCGCGATCGGCGCCATCGCGGGCCTCGGGCTCGGGCTCGCGGTGTCGGTGGTGCTGGTGCACGTGGTCAATCCGCAGAGCTTCCACTGGACCATGGACCTCCTGGTGCCCTGGACGCGGCTGGCCGCGCTGTGCGCCGCGGTGGTCGCGGCCGGCACCGTCACGGCCTGGCTGGCGGGCCGCGCCGCCGCGAGCCACGATGCCGTGATGGCGGTCAAGGAGGACTGGTGACGATGCAGCCCCTGAATGCGTCCGCCCCGGGCGCCCGCGGCTGGTCGCGCCGCGCCGTGCTGCTGGCAGCGCTCGCGGGCCCCGCCGCCTGGGCGCTGCCGCCGCGCACGCTGCAGTTCCCGCGCGACTTCGGCAGCCACCCCGAGCTGCGCACCGAGTGGTGGTACATCACCGGCCATGCGAACGCCGGAGCGCGCGAGTTCGGCTTTCAGCTGACCTTCTTCCGCTCGCGCATCGACGCCACGCAGGCGATGCAGTCCGCCTTTGCCGCCAAGCAGCTGATCTTCGCGCATGCGGCGATCACCGATCTCGAAGGCCGCAAGCTGTGGCACGACCAGCGCATCGCGCGCGCCGGCTTCGGCGTCGCCTCGGCGTCGGAAGCCGACACCGGAGTCCGACTGCGCGATTGGTCGCTCGAGCGCGACGGCACCGGCTACGCCGCGCGGTTGCCGGCCTCGGGTTTCGCGATCGACCTGCGCTTCGACCCGACCCAGCCGGTGCTGCTGCAAGGCAGCGCCGGACTCTCGCGCAAGGGGCCCGACCCCGAGCAGGCCAGCTACTACTACAGCGAGCCTCAGCTCGCCGCCACGGGCAGCCTGAGCCTGCAGGGCCGGCGCTTCGAGGTGCAGGGCCGCGCCTGGCTCGACCACGAATGGAGCGAAGCGCTGCTGCATCCCGAGGCGGTGGGCTGGGACTGGATCGGCATCAACCTATTCGACGGCGGCGCGCTGACGGCCTTCAGGCTGCGGCGCCGCGACGGCTCGGCCCTGTGGCACGGCGGCTCGCTGCGCACGGCCGACGGCCGGCTGCAGGTGTTCGGCCCGGAGGCGCTGCGCTTCGAGGCCGAGGCTCGCTGGACCAGCCCGCGCACGCGGGCCGCCTATCCGACGCGATGGCGCATCGACACGCCGGCCGGACGCTTCAGCGTGCGGGCCCTGCTCGACGACCAGGAACTCGACGGCCAGGGCTCGACCGGCACCGTGTACTGGGAAGGCCTGAGCGAATTGCTCGATGCCGACGGCAAGCCGGTGGGGCGCGGCTACCTGGAACTCACGGGCTATGCGCAGGCACTGAGGCTCTGAGCACGCAAAGCCGTCAAGCGACGGCGACCCCCATCGGCCTTCGCCGCTCAGCCCCGCGCCGCTCCGCGCCGCCGATCGATGAACGCGATGATCTCGCCCATGATCCCGCGCCGGAAGGCCAGCACGCAGACCACGAAGATCAGCCCCGTGACCATGGTCACCGACTCGCCCAGCGTGTCGAACCAGTCGACGGTCGTGATGCGCGCCAGCAAGTGGCCCAGCTCGCCGATCTTGTTCTCGAGCAGCACCACCACCGCCGAGCCGACCAGCGGGCCCGACAGCGTGCCGAGGCCGCCGACCAGGGTCATCAGGATGACCTGGCCCGAGGCGCTCCAGTGCACGTCGGACAGTGTCGCGAAGCCCAGCACCAGCGTCTTGAGCGAGCCCGCGAGGCCCGACAGCGCGGCCGAGATCACGAAGGCCAGCAGCTTGAAGCGGCTGACGTCATAACCCAGCGAGAGCGCGCGCGGCTCGTTCTCCTTGATGCCCTTCAGCACCTGGCCGAAGGGCGAATGGATGGTGCGCACGATCAGCAGGAAGCCGGCGACCACGATCGCCAGCGCCACGTAGTACATCGTGAGGTCGTTCTGCAGGTCGATCAGGCCGAAGAGCTTGCCGCGCGGCACGCCCTGCAGGCCGTCCTCGCCGCCCGTGAACTTGGCCTGCAGCGCGACGAAGAACACCATCTGCGCGAGCGCCAGCGTGATCATCGCGAAGTAGATGCCCTGGCGGCGGATCGCCAGGATGCCGAAGACCCAGCCGAGGAAGGCGCCGGCCGCGGTACCCACGATCAGGCCGAGCTCGGGCGTGAGGCCCCAGACCTTCATCGCATGGCCGGCCACATAGGCCGAGCCGCCGAGGAAGGCCGCATGGCCGAAGGACAGCAGGCCGGTAAAGCCCAGCAGCAGATTGAAGGCCGAGGCGAACAGTGCGAAGCACATCAGCTTCATCACGAACACCGGGTAGGCGCCGGCGAAAGGGGCCACGAGCAGCGCGATCAGCAGCAGCGCGTAGACGACAGGGGTGATTTTTCTCATGGCTCTATGCGTTGGGGCCGCGTCATTTCTCTTTGCCGAACAGGCCGGCCGGACGGATGAGCAGCACGATCACCATGATCACGAACACGACGGTCGAGGAAGCTTCGGGATAGAACACCTTGGTCAGGCCTTCGACGACACCGAGCCCGAGCCCGGTCAGGATGGCGCCCATGATCGAGCCCATGCCGCCGATCACCACGACCGCGAACACCACGATGATCAGGTTCTGGCCCATCAGCGGCGAGACCTGGATCACCGGCGCAGCCAGCACGCCCGCGAAGGCGGCCAGCGCAACGCCGAAGCCGTAGGTCAGCGTGATCATCAGCGGCACGTTGACGCCGAAGGCCTCGACCAGCCGCGGGTTCTCGGTGCCGGCGCGCAGGTAGGCGCCGAGCCGGGTCTTCTCGATCACGAACCAGGTCGCGAAGCAGACCACCAGCGAGGCCACCACCACCCAGGCCCGGTAGTTGGGCAGGATCATGAAGCCGAGGTCGGTGGCGCTGGCGAGCGCGTCGGGCGTGTCGTAGGCCAGCCCCGAGACGCCGTAGATCGAGCGGAACACGCCTTCGATCAGCAGCGTGAGCCCGAGCGTCAGCAGCAGGCCGTAGAGATGGTCGAGCTTGTAGATCCAGCGCAGCAGCAGGCGCTCGATCAGGATGCCGAACAGCCCGACGACGACCGGCGCCACCGCCAGCATGACCCAGTAGTTGACGTCGAAGTAGTTCATCGCCATCCAGGTCAGCACCGCGCCCAGCATGAACAGCGCGCCGTGCGCGAAGTTGATGACGTTGAGCAGGCCGAAGATCACTGCGAGCCCAAGGCTCAGGATCGCGTAGAACGACCCGTTGACCAGCCCCAGGAGGAGCTGGCTCAAGAGAGCGGGCAGTGATATTTGCATGACGAGAAGATGGCGATGAACGAGGAGGTCAGGAGATCAGATCATTTCCAGAGGGCGCACTTGCTCTCGGCCTTGGTCGTGAAGACCTCTTCGCCGGGCAGCTTCGCGACCACCTTGTAGTAGTCCCAGGGCTGCTTCGATTCGGTCGGCGACTTGACCTCGACCAAGTACATGTCGTGCACCATGCGGCCGTCCGCGCGAATCACGCCCTTGGCGTAGAAGTCGTTGATCGGCATCTTCTTGAGCTCGGCCATCACCTTGTCGGCGTCGGTCGTCTTGGCCGCCTGCACCGCCTTCAGGTAGGTCGTCGTGGCCGAGTAGTCGGCGGCCTGGATGTCGGTCGGCATGCGCTTGGTCTTGTCGAAGAACTTCTTGCCGAAGGCGCGGGTCTGCTCGTTGAGGTTCCAGTCCCAGCTGGTGGTCAGCAGCAGGCCTTCGGTGTTCTTGAGACCCAGGCTGTGGATGTCGGTGATGAAGACCAGCAGGCCGGCCATCTTCATGCTCTTCGTGATGCCGAATTCCTTCGCCGCCTTGATCGCGTTGATGGTGTCGCCGCCGGCATTCGCAAGACCCAGGATCTGCGCCTTGGAGTTCTGCGCCTGCAGCAGGAAGGACGAGAAATCGGACGCGTTGAGCGGATGCCTGACGTTGCCGACCACCGTGCCGCCCTTCTCCTTCACGACCTTGGCGGTGTCACCCTCGAGCGCCGCGCCGAAGGCATAGTCGGCCGTCAGGAAGAACCAGTTCTTGCCGCCGTTCGCGACCACCGCGCCGCCCGTGCCCTTCGCCAGCGCGACGGTGTCGTACGCATAGTGGACGGTGTACGGGCTGCACTGCTCGTTGGTCAGCGCCGAGGTGCCGGCGCCGTTGACGACGAAGACGCGCTTCTTCTCCTGCGCCACCTTCGACATCGCCAGGGCGGTGCCGGAGTTGGTGCCGCCGAACAGCATCGTGAGGTTGTCGGTGTCGATCCACTCGCGCGCCTTCGACGCCGCGATGTCGGCCTTGTTCTGGTGGTCCGCCGTCACCAGTTCGATCGGCAGCCCGTTGACCTTGCCGCCGAAGTCGTCGATCGCCATCTGGATCGCGGTCGCGCCGCCCTTGCCTTCGACGTCGGCGTACAAGCTCGACATGTCGGTGATGAAGCCGATCTTGACCTTCTCCTGTGCTTGAACAGCACCGGTCGCGAAGGCGACGGCCAGGGAGACAGCAGAAAGTGCGATTGTTTTTTTCATGGTCGGTTCAGAGGGATGAGTGGGAGAAATCGTGGCGTCGGCGCGTCATTTCGAGAGCGCGCACTTGGAGTCGGCCTTGGCCGTGAAGACCTCGTCGCCCGGCAGCCTGGCATTCACCTTGAGGTAGTCCCAGGGCTGCTTCGATTCGGCCGGCGACTTGACCTCGACCAAGTACATGTCGTGCACCATGCGGCCGTCCGCGCGGATCACGCCCTTGGCGTAGAAGTCGTTGATCGGCGTCTTCTTGAGCTCGGCCATCACCTTGTCGGCGTCGGTGGTCTTGGCCGCCTGCACCGCCTTCAGGTAGGTCGTCGTGGCCGAGTAGTCGGCGGCCTGGATGTCGGTCGGCATGCGCTTGGTCTTGTCGAAGAAGCGCTTCGAGAACTTGCGGGTGTCGTCGTTCAGGTCCCAGTACCAGCTGGTGGTGTGCAGCAGGCCTTCGGTGTTCTTCAGGCCCAGGCTGTGGATGTCGCTCAGGAAGATCAGCAGGCCCGCAGTCTTCATGGTCTTGCCGATGCCGAATTCCTTCGCCGCCTTGATCGAGTTGATGGTGTCGCCGCCGGCGTTGGCGAGACCGAGGATCTGCGCCTTGGAGTTCTGAGCCTGCAGCAGGAAGGACGAGAAATCCGATGCGTTGAGCGGATGGCGCACCGTGCCGACCACCGTGCCGCCCTTGGCCTTGACCACCGCGGCGGTGTCGGCCTCGAGGGCGTGGCCGAAGGCATAGTCGGCCGTCAGGAAGAACCACGACTTGCCGCCGCGGTCGACCACCGCCGCGCCGGTGCCCTTGGCCAGCGCGACCGTGTCGTAGGCGTAGTGCACCGTGTACGGGCTGCACTGCTCATTGGTGAGCGCCGACGATGCAGCGCCGTTGTTGAAGTACACGCGCTTCTTTTCCTGCGCCACCTTCGCGGTGGCCAGCGCCGTGCCGGAGTTGGTGCCGCCGAAGACCATCGTCACGCCTTCGGTGTCGATCCACTCGCGGGCCTTCGAGGCCGCGATGTCGGCCTTGTTCTGGTGGTCGGCGGTCAGGAGCTCGATCGGCTGGCCCAGCACCTTGCCGCCGAAGTCGTCGATCGCCATCTGGATCGCGAGCGCGCCGTTCTTGCCTTCGAGGTCGGCGTACAGGCTCGACATGTCGGTGACGAAGCCGATCTTCACTTTTTCCTGGGCCTGTGCGGTGCCGGAAGCGAGCGCCATCGCGGCGATGGCCAGGGTCAATGCGCTGAACTGGTTCTTCATGGAGGTTCTCCGTCCAATCAACAGGTTGCGATAAAAGGAACAGTCAAACGCCGAGCAGCTCGTTGAGCACCGGCATCTTGGACTCGAGCTCGGCGGCGCCGAACTTCTCGACGATGCGCCCGTGCTCCATCACATAGAAGCGGTCGGCCAGCGGCGCCGCGAAGCGGAAGTTCTGCTCGACCATCACCACCGTGTAGCCCTTGCTTCGCAGCATCGTGATCATGCGGGCCAGCGCCTGCACGATCACCGGCGCCAGGCCTTCGGAGATCTCGTCGAGCAGCAGCAGCCGGGCGCCGGTGCGCAGGATGCGCGCCACCGCCAGCATCTGCTGCTCGCCGCCCGACAGGCGCGTGCCCTGGCTGTTGCGGCGCTCCGCCAGGTTGGGGAACATGGCGTAGATCTCGTCCACCGACATGCCCTTGCCGGCGCCCTTCAGCGGCGGTGGCAGCAGCAGGTTCTCTTCGCACGACAGGCTGGCGAAGATGCCGCGCTCCTCGGGGCAATAGCCGATGCCCTGGTGCGCGATGCGGTGCGTCGCCATGTGGATCGTTTCAGTGCCGTTGACCTTGATGCTGCCCTTGCGGGCGCCGGTCAGGCCGAGCACGGCACGCATCGTCGTGGTGCGGCCGGCACCATTGCGGCCCAGCAGCGTGACCACCTCGCCCGGCTGCACCACCATGTCGACGCCGTGCAGCACGTGCGATTCGCCGTACCAGGCCTGCAGGCCCTTGATTTCCAGTGCGGGGATCGACATCAGTGCGCCCCTTGCAGCTGGCCGTCGGTGGTGCCCATGTAGGCCTCCATCACCTGCGGGTTGCGCGAGACCTCGGCGTACGGCCCTTCGGCCAGCACCGCGCCGCGCTGCAGCACGGTGATCGTGTCGGCGATGGTCGAGACCACGCTCATGTTGTGCTCCACCATCAGGATGGTGCGGCCGGCCGACACGCGCTTGATGAGTTCGGCCACCCGGTGCACGTCCTCGTGGCCCATGCCCTGCGTCGGCTCGTCGAGCAGCATCAGTTCGGGCTCCATCGCGAGGGTGGTGGCGATCTCGAGCGCACGCTTGCGGCCGTACGGGAGATTCACGGTCAGCTCGTCGGCCAGGTCCTCGAGGCCGACTTCGGCCAGCAGCACGCGGGCCCGGGCATCGAGCGGCTTCAGCGACTTCTCGCTCTTCCAGAAGTGGTAGGAGGTGCCCAGCGCGCGCTGCAGTCCGAGCCGCACGTTTTCGAGCAGGGTCAGATGCGGGAACACCGCGGAAATCTGGAACGAGCGGATGATGCCGCGCCGCGCAATCTGCGCCGGCCGCTCRTTCGTGATGTCAATCCCGTTGAAAAGAATGGTGCCGGTGGTCGGCTCGAGGAACTTGGTGAGCAGGTTGAAGCAGGTCGTCTTGCCCGCGCCATTGGGCCCGATCAACGCATGGATCGAGCCGCGCACGACCGAGAGGTCGACCTTGCTGACCGCGGTGAAGCCCTTGAATTCCTTGGTGAGCTGGCGTGTTTCGAGAATGATGTCGCTCATCTCGCGCGGTCACCCGTTGGCTGGCAGAAAAAGTCGTTCATGCGGTCCATGTATGCGCACTTGGTAGCGCGGACCGCATTGTTTGCGGGCGTAACGAAACTTGCCTACTGGGGCAAATGCCTATGCTGCAATGCAACCTAAGCTCGCCCCCAGGTTGGGCTCACTGCGTGTAGCCCGCCCACCCCCTACCGGGGGCAACACCAGCGGACTGGCRGAGCCAGATCCGCGGTGTTTCACCGACGGGCCTGGCTGCGCCGGCCGAAGATCAGTGCGCGCCGGCGGCTGCGTCCGAGGCGCCGGTGCCTCGCGCCGGCTTCGCGAGCCAGACCAAGGGGATCAGGAACAGGAACAGGATCGCCGAGCCGTAGAACACATCGTTCGAAGCCAGCATGAAGGACTGCTGGTCGACCAGGCGATTGATCTGCCCCAGCACCTGCTCGGGGCCGAAGCCGCTGGCGCCGAAGTTGGCGATGGCGCTGTTCGCCGCCGAGCTGCCGCTGTTCACCGACTCGACCAGCTGCGCATGATGGAGCGCCGCCCGGTTCTCCCACAAAGTGGTCGCGGCCGAGGTGCCGACCGCGCCCGCGGTGATCCGCAGGAAGTTCGACAGCCCCGAGGCCGCCGGGATCCGGTCCGGCGGCAGGCCCGACAAGGTGATCGTCACCAGCGGGATGAAGAAGAAGGCCATCGCCACGCCCTGGATGATGGTCGGGATCATGATGGTCCAGAAGTCGGCCTGGGTGTTGAAGTTGGAACGCATCCACAGCACCAGCGCGAACACCAGGAACGAGAAGGTCGCGTAGCGGCGCGGGTCGACCTTGCCGACCGTGAGACCGACGATCGGCGAGAAGATGATCGCCAGCATGCCGACCGGCGCCATGATCATGCCGGCCTGCGTCGCCGTGTAGCCCATGTACTGCTGCAGCCACAGCGGCAGGATCACCACGTTGCCGAAGAACAGGCCGTAGGCCACCGCGGTCGCGAACGCGCCCGACCAGAAGTTGCGCCGCTTGAAGAGCGACAGGTCCACCACCGGGTGCTTGTCGGTCAGCTCCCAGATCAGGAAGAAGGCGAAGCCGACCACGGCCACCACCGCCAGCGTCAGGATCACGGCCGAATGGAACCAGTCGAGCTCCTTGCCCTTGTCGAGCATCAGCTGCATGGCGCCGACCCAGAGCACCAGCAGTGCCAGCCCGATGCCGTCGATCGGCACCTTGCGGGTCGCGCTCTCGCGCTTGCGGTAGATGGCCCAGGTGATGCCCGCGGCCAGCAGGCCGACGGGGATGTTGATGTAGAAGATCCAGGGCCAGGAAATGTTGTCGGTGATCCAGCCGCCGAGCAGCGGCCCCATCACCGGCGCGACCAGCGTGGTCATCGACCACATCGCCATCGCCAGGCCGGCCTTGGCACGCGAATAGCTCGACAGCAGCAGCGTCTGCGACAGCGGGATCATCGGACCCGCGACGAAACCCTGCAGCGCGCGGAAGGCGATCAGCGTGGTCATGTTGGGCGCCAGCCCGCACAGCCAGGAGCTGATGATGAACAGCAGCACGCTGGCCATGAACAGGCGCACCTGTCCGAAGCGCTGCGTGAGCCAACCGGTCAGCGGCACCGCGATGGCGTTGGCCACCGCGAAGCTGGTGATGACCCAGGTGCCTTGCGTCGAGCTGACGCCGAGGTCGCCGGCGATGGCCGGCAGCGAGACGTTGGCGATCGACGTGTCGAGCACGTTCATGAAAGTCGCGGCCGAGAGCGCGATGGTGCCCCAGACGCGGGCGGAACCCTCGAGCGGCTGGATCGGCGTGGGAGCGGTGGCGTTCGACATCGCGCGCGGTCGCCCGATCAGCCCGGATGGGCTTGCGAAGAGATCGGCGAGACCTGCCGGCCGCTGGCCGCCGGTGCCTTGGGCGCCGGGTCACGGCCGAGGTTGGCGGCGATGATGCGCTGGACCACGGCGTCGGCGCCGCTGTCGAGCTGGCTGTAGACCTGCGTCTGGATCAGCGCGCTGCCGCGCGGCACTTCGGCCAGCGCCTTGCCGTCCTTCTTGGCGACGTCGATCTCGGCGTCCATCGAAAGGCCGACGCGCAGCGGGTTGGCCTTCAGCTGCTCGGGGTCGAGCGCGATGCGAACCGGCACCCGCTGCACCACCTTGATCCAGTTGCCGGTGGCGTTCTGCGCCGGCAGCAGCGCGAAGGCCGCACCGGTGCCGACGCCGAGGCCGGCCACCCGGCCGTCGTACTCGACCTTCTTGCCGTACAGGTCGGCCGTGAGCTTCACGGGCTGGTTGATGCGGATGTTGCGCAGCTGCACTTCCTTGAAGTTGGCATCGACCCACAGCTGGTTCAGCGGCACGATCGACATCATCGGCGTGCCGGCGGCCACGCGCTGGCCGAGCTGCACCGTACGCTTGGCCACATAGCCTTCGACCGGCGCCGGCATCGCGACGCGCTGGGTCGCGAGGTAGGCCTCGCGCACCTTGGCGGCGGCGGCCAGCACGCTGGGATGCTGCTCGACGCTGGTGCCTTCGGTCAACGACTCGTTGCTGGCAAGCTGCTGGCGCGCCGACAGCACGCCGGCCTGCGCCGCGGCCAGCTGGCTCTTGGCGTTGGCGAGCGCGGTCTCGGAATGGTTCAGTTCCTCCTTCGACACCGCGCCGTTGCCGGCCAGCGCCTGGCGGCGCTTGAGGTCGTCCTGGGCGCGCGCGATGTCGCTCTGCGCGCGCGCGATGTCGGCCTGCCGCAGCGTGACCTGGGCCGCCAGCGAGCCGTTGTTGACATAGAGCGTGCGGGCCTGGCGCACCGCCTGCGCCAGCGCCGCCTCGGCCTGCTCGAGCGCCACCTTGGCGTCCGAGGGGTCGAGCTGCACCAGCGGCTGGCCGGCTTTCACGAGGTCGGTGTCGTCGGCCATGATCGCCATCACGGTACCGCCGATCTGGGGCGTGATCTGGATCACGTTGCCCTGCACGTAGGCGTTGTCGGTCGATTCATAGTGGCTCGCGACCAGCCATTCGTAGGCGGCCCAGCCGACGCCGGCGAGGACCACGACCGAGGCCAGCGTGGTCAGCGCCCGGCGGCGCTTGCTGCCGGCGGCAGGCGCCGGGGCGACGGACTCGACAGGCGCAGCGGCTGGGGGGGTGTTGCTGTTTTCCATGACAGTGTCTTTCGGATTCGGAGCGATGTTCGGAAGTGTTCAGGGGTGCTGGGGCGCGGGCGCGGCGGCGGCGTGGGCGCTGTCCGGCGGCTGCCAGCCGCCGCCCAGCGCGCGCGCCAGCCCGACCTGGCTCTCGAGCGCGCGACCGGCGAGGTCGACACCGTCGCGGCGCTGCGCCAGCACCGTGACTTCGGCCGTCAGCACGTCGAGGTAGTTGCCGAGCCCGGCGCTGTAGCGCTGCAGGCCGATGTCGTAGGCGGCCTCGGCGGCGTCCTGCGCCTCCTTTTGCTGGACCTGCTGGCGGGCCACCGACTGCACGCTGGTGACCTGGTCGGCGACATCGCGCACGGCGTCGAACACGGTGGTGTTGTAGCTGTCGATCGCGGCGTCGAGATCGGCCGACTTGCCGCGCAGGTTGGCGCGCAGGCGGCCGCCCTCGAAGATCGGCAGCCGGATCGCGGGGCCGACGCCCCACTGCTGGCTGCCCGACTTCAGGAGGTTGTCGAAGCCGATGCTCTGGAAACCCGCGAAGGCCACCAGGTTGACGTTGGGATAGAACTGGGTCTTGGCGTTGGCGACGTCGCTGCCGGCGGCTTCCACGCGCCAGCGGGCGGCGGCGATGTCGGCGCGCCGGCCCAGCAGGTCGGCGGGGATGGTCTGCTGCAAGGCCAGCGCCTTGAAGTTGCCCAGGCGCGGCGGCGTCAGCGATTGCGTCGCGTCGGGCTTGGCCACCAGGGCGTCGAGCGCATGGCGCGCGATCGCGATCTGCTCGACCAGGGCCTCGATCTGCTGGCGCGCCTCGGGCACGCTGCTCTCGCTCTGCTTGAGTTGCAGGCGCGTGTCGAGCCCGGCCGCCACGCGGTCACGCACCAGCTTGAGCAGCTCTTCGCGCTGCGCCAGTGCGCGCTGCGCCACCACCAGCCGGTCGTTCAGCCGAGCCCACTGGACGTAGCCGCGGGCGACGTTGCTGGCCAGCAGGATGCGGGCGGCGTCGGCCTCCGCGGCGGCGGCATTCGCCGTGCCGATCGCGGCCTCGATCGCGGTGCGGTTCTTGCCGAAGAAGTCGAGCTCCCAGCCGGCGCTCAACTGCAGCGTGCCGGTCTCCTGGATCGAGCCGCCCAGCGGCGCCGGGTAGATGTAGTTGTCGCTGAACTTCTGCCGCATGAGGTCGAGCGAGCCGTTGATCTGCGGCTTGTCGGCCGCTGAGGCCGTCGACACGGCGGCCTGGGCGCGCGCCAGCCGGGCCTGGGCGATCTGCAGGTTCGGGTTGCCCGCGATGGCCTGGTCGATCAGCGCGTCGAGCTGCCGATCGCCGAAGGCCAGCCACCATTGGCTGTCGAGCGCCGGCATCGCCTGGGCGGCCGGGGCGGCGGCAAGGCCGAGGGTCTCGGCAGTCTGCATCTTCGGGTTCGAGGCCACCGCGCCCATGTCGGCGCAGCCGGCGACGGCCAGTGCCAGCACGGCGGCGGCGAGCGCGCCTGGACGGCGCAATGGGTGCTCAGGAAGGGGTCGATTCATCTTTTTCTTCTCCACGGGCCGACAAGGCCTGCGCGTTGTCGAGGATGCGGCGCAGGTAGCCCTTGAGCTGCTCCCACTCCTCGTTGCTGAAACCAGCCAGATGCTCGTTCTGCACCCGGCTGAGGATTTCGGGCACTTCGCGGGCCGCCGCGCGGCCCTCGTCGGTGAGCTCGATGTGGACCACGCGCCGGTCGGCGACCGAACGCACCCGGCGGCACAGGCCCTTGGCCTCCAGCCGGTCGAGCAGGCGGGTCATGGCCCCGGTGTCGAGCTCGCATTCGCGCGCCAACTCGGCGACCGTGGTCACCTTGCCCATGTGCAGCTTGTGCAAGGGCACCCACTGCGGGTAGGTCGGGCTGCCCGGCTCGCACATCTGCTGCTCCACCGACTGGGCCACCGCACTCAGGATGCGGCGCATCAGGTAGCCGATGCTCTCCTCCGCGCGGTAGGTCTCGGCCTTGTAGAAAGCCGCGGCCGCCGGCAGTCGGCCGGGCGAAGCCGGCGCGGGGCGCACTTCGGGGGTCTTGGATTCGGACATACCCGAATAATATTTGCCTCGGCAATTACTGTCAAGGCGGCCTTTGGTGGGGCAAGCGTTTCGCTAGAATGGCCGCGATATGGCCTCCTCCTCCCCCTCGCCCGCCAAAGGATCGCCAAAGTCCTTGACGGGTCTGGCGCCTTTCCTGCGCCCCTACCGCACCCAAATCATCCTGGCGATCGTGTTCCTGGTCCTGGCGGCAGCGACCACCCTGGTGTTCCCGCTCGCCTTGCGCAGCCTGATCGACGGCGGCCTGGTCTCGACCGACAAGGGGGCGCAGACGATGGCGCTGCGCGAGCATTTCGTCGCCCTGTTCGCCGTTGCGGTGGCGCTGGGGCTGTTCTCGGCGGCGCGCTTCTACACGGTCAGCTGGCTCGGCGAAAGAGTCACGGCCGACTTGCGCAACGCGGTCTACGCCCACGTGCTGCGGCAGAGCCCCGAATTCTTCGAGACCACCCAGACCGGCGAGGTGCTGTCGCGCCTGACCGCCGACACCACGCTGGTCCAGACGGTGGTCGGCTCCTCGCTCAGCATGGGGCTGCGCAACGCGGTCATGGGCGTCGGCGCCCTGGCGATCCTGGTCTGGACCAATCCCTACGTGATGGTGCAGGTGCTCGGCATCCTGGTGCTGGTGGTGCTGCCGAGCATGTGGTTCGGCCGGCGGGTTCGCAAGCTCTCGCGGGCCAGCCAGGACCGGGTGGCGGACTCCAGCGCGATCGCGGCCGAGGTGCTCAACGCGATCCCGGTGGTGCAGAGCTACACCGCCGAGGCCCGCGAAGCGGCCCGCTTCGACGCCTCGACCGACAGCGCCTTCCGCACCGCGGTGCGCCGCACCCGTGCACGCTCGGTGCTGGTGGCCTTCATCATCATCGCCACCTCGGCGGCGCTGCTGTGGGGCCTCTACCAGGGCACGCAGGCGGTACTGCGCGGCGACATCACGGCCGGACACCTGGGCCAGACCGTGGTCTACGTGATCATCCTGGCGAGCGCCGCCGCGGTGCTCGGCGAGGTCTACGGCGACCTGCTGCGAGCCGCCGGCGCCACCGAGCGCCTGATGGAACTGCTGCATGCCCGGCCGGTGATCCTGTCGCCCGAACGGCCGGTCGAGTCGGCGGTACCCGCCGCCGGCAGCGCCCTGAGCCTGGAGGGCGTGGGCTTCCACTATCCCTCGCGGCCCGGCACCCCGGCCCTGCGCGACTTCAGTCTCCAGGTCGCGCCCGGCGAGACCGTGGCACTGGTCGGATCGAGCGGCGCCGGCAAGAGCACGGTGTTCCAGCTGCTCTTGCGCTACTACGACCCGCAGGCCGGCCGCATCACGCTCGACGGCAGGCCGCTGACGGCACTGTCCCTCGATGCGTTGCGCCGGCGCATCGGCCTGGTGCCGCAGGATGCGGTCATCTTCTCGGCCAGCGCGCTCGAGAACATCCGCTATGGCCGGCCCGATGCCAGCGTCGAGGAGGTCCATGCCGCCGCCCGTGCCGCCTTCGCGGACGGCTTCCTGCGGGCCCTGCCCGAGGGCTACGACACCTTCCTGGGCGAGCGCGGCGTGCGCCTGTCGGGCGGCCAGCGCCAGCGCATCGCGATCGCGCGCGCAATGCTCAAGAATCCGCCGCTGCTGTTGCTGGACGAAGCCACCAGCGCGCTCGACGCCGAGAGCGAGCGGATGGTGCAGGCGGCACTCGAATCCGCCATGACGGGCCGTACCACGCTGGTCATCGCCCACCGGCTGGCCACGGTGCAGAAGGCCGACCGCATCGTGGTGCTGGACCACGGCGGCATCGTCGAGCAGGGAACCCACGCGGCGCTGGTGGCGCAGAACGGCGTCTATGCGCGGCTCGCCGCGCTGCAATTCACGGCGGATCCCCAGCCTGCGGCCGAAGCCGCCTGACAAGCGGCCTACTGCAGCGTTTCCTTCAAGGCTGCCGGCAGCGGCAGCGTGAAGACGGGGATGCCTTCGTCGGCCAGCGAGCGGGCCTGCTCGGGCGTCGCCTGGCCACGGATGCCGCGCTCCTGCGCCTCGCCGTAGTGCATCTTGCGGGCTTCGTCGACGAAGCGGTCGCCGACATCCTCGGTCTGGGCAATGACCTCGCGCACGGCACGCAGCCAGCGCGCCTCCGGCGAATCGGCGGCCGGGGACTCGGCCGGCGTCGCCTCGACCGGCGGCCTGGCATTGCCGAGGTTCAGCCGCGGCGCGGCCAGCAGCTTGGTGATGGCGGTGTTGCCGCACATCGGGCACTCCACGAGGCCGGCGGCAAGCTGGGTGTCGAATGCATCCTGAGACGCAAACCACCCCTCGAAGCCGTGGCCATGGGCGCACTGGAGGTTGAGGACCTTCATCCCGCGATTATCGGCCGGCTGGCAAAGATGCGTCGTGCCAATCGAGCGCCCAGGCGCCCGACAACACGTTCTGCAGCCACAGGGCGCAGGTCAGCGTCTTGGCATCCGACACCGTGCCGTCGCGGCACCAGGCCATCAATTGGTCGGGCGTGGCCGTGATCACGTCGAGGAACTCGCCGTGGTCGAGTTGCCGGTCGCCCAGCGTCAGGCCCCGCGCGAAATAGACGTGGATGATCTCGGTCGAGTAGGCGACCGCCAGGTGCATCGCGCCGGCGCGGGCCCATTCGCGGGCGGCGTAGCCGGTTTCCTCGAGCAGCTCGCGCTGGCCACAGAGCAGCGGCTCCTCGCCCGCATCGAGCTTGCCCGCTGGGAATTCGGTCATCACGTGGCCGATCGGGTAGCGGTACTGGCGCTCGAGCACCACGCGGCCGTCGTCGAGCAGCGGCACCACCACCACCGCGCCCGGGTGCACCACGTACTCGCGCGTCGCGCTGTGGCCGTCGGGCAGGCGCACCGTGTCGCGCTTGGCGTGCAGGAAGTTGCCCTTGAACAGCAGTTCGCTGGCAGTGAGCTCTTCCTTGAGGTGTTTGTCGGTCATGTCAGTGTGCTTGCGCGCTGTGGCGATGCTTCATGAGGTAGCGCCAGGTGAAGCCCGGGAACGCCAGCACGACGAACAAGGCACCCGTCACGGCGTAGAACTCCCAGCCCTGCGACGCGATCTGCCCGACCCGGCGCTCGAACAGCAGGCCGATCGCGCCGACGACCAGATAGAGCAGCACCAGTTCGGCCAGCCGGATCGCCAGCGATTTGCGCAGCGCGGCGAGCGGCACCAGCCCCAGCAGGCGCTCGTTGAGGAAAGGCAGATTGGCCGCCAGCAGCGCGACCCCCAGTACCATCCAGACCGACGCGCTCTGCGACACGGCGCGCTCAGGTGGCCAGGGTGGCCACGATCGCGTTCGCGCACAGCGTCATGAGGCCGCCGGGCAGGATGCCGAGGATCAGGATCATGGCGCCGTTGAGCGTCAGCACGGTGCGGACGTCGCCCGGTGCCGAGACCGTGCTGGCCGTGACCGGAGCGTCGAAGTACATCACCTTGACCACACGCAGGTAATAGAAGGCGCCGATCAGCGACATCACGACCGCGAACACCGCGAGTCCGATGTAGAACGCCTGGCCCGAGGCGATCAGCGCCTGCAGCACCGCCAGCTTGGCGTAGAAGCCGACCAGCGGCGGAATCCCCGTCAGCGAGAACATGGCGATCGCCATCACGCCGGCATAGAGCGGGCTGCGCTGGTTGAGGCCGGCGAGATCGGTGATCTCCTCGCTTTCGAAGCCTTCGCGCGCCAGCAGCAGGATGATGCCGAAGCTCGCCAGGGTCGTGAGCACGTACGTGATCATGTAGAACATCGACGCGCTGTAGGCGAACTGGGCGTTGTAGGTGTTGCCGTTGACCACGCCCGCCACCAGGCCGAGCAGCATGAAGCCCATCTGCGCGATGGTCGAGTAGGCCAGCATGCGCTTGAGGTTGGTCTGCGCGATGGCGGCCAGGTTGCCGACCAGCAGCGACGCAATGGCCAGCAGCACCAGCATCTGCTGCCAGTCGATCGCCAGCGGCAGCAGGCCCTCGACCAGCAGCCGGATGATGATCGCGAAGGCAGCCAGTTCGGGCGCCGCGCCGATCATCAGCGTGATCGCGGTCGGCGCACCCTGGTAGACGTCCGGCACCCACATGTGGAACGGCGCGGCACCGACCTTGAAGGCCAGGCCGGCGACGATGAAGACCAGGCCGAACACCAGCACCTGGTGATTCACCTGGCGGCTGGCGATCGCCTTGAACACCTCGTTGATGTCGAGCGAGCCGGTGGCGCCGTACATCATCGACATCCCGTACAGCAGGAAGCCGCTGGCCATCGCGCCGAGCACGAAGTACTTCATGGCCGCCTCGCTGGCGACCGCGTTGTCGCGGCGCAGGGCCACCAGGGCGTAGCTCGAGAGCGTCAGCAGTTCGAGGCCGAGGTAGATCAGCAGGAAGTTGCTGCCCGACATCATCACGAACATGCCCAGCAGCGCCAGCAGGCTCAGCGTGAACATCTCGCCGCCGTGCAGCATGCCGCGGTCGGCCGCGTAGGGCCGGCCGTAGACCAGCGTGACCATCAGCGCCAGGGTCGAGAAGCACTTGAGCCAGTTGCCCATCGGGTCGCTGACGACCATGCCGCCGAAGCCGTAGATCGTCTTGCCCAGGGAGGCGTTGAAGCCGGTCAGCACCGCGATGATCGCGAGCGTGAGCAGAGTCAGCACGTAGGTGCCGGTGCGGCGCGGGCTGGTCGAGGACAGATCGACCAGCGCGATGATGCAGGCCATGATCAGCAGCACCGCCTCGGGGTAGATCGTCATCCAGCTGAGTTTGTCAATCATCTCGTTCTCTTGTTCAGCGTGGATTCAATCAAGGCAGCTTGGAAACCGTCATGTGCTGGAGCAGCCCATCGACGGACGCGTTCATCACATCGGTGAAGGGCTTCGGGTAGAGGCCCAGCCACAGCACCGCGATGGCGAGCAGCGCCAGCATCATGAACTCGCGCGCATCGATGTCGCTGAGTTCCTTGACGTGGTCGTTGCCCACCGGGCCCAGGTAGACCCGCTTGTACATCCACAGCGTGTAGGCGGCGCCGAAGATCAGCGCGGTGGCGGCGCCGAGGCCGAGCCAGAAGTTGGCCTTGACCGCACCGAGGATCACCATCCACTCGCCGACGAAACCGGCGGTGGCCGGCAGGCCGCAGTTGGCCATCGCGAACAGCAGCGCGAAGGCAGCGAACTTGGGCATGGTGTTGACCACGCCGCCGTAGTCGGCGATCTGGCGCGAATGCACGCGGTCGTAGAGCACGCCGATGCACAGGAACATCGCGCCCGAGACGAAGCCGTGGGCGATCATCTGGACGATGCCGCCGGACACGCCGAGTTCGTTGAAGATGAAGAAGCCCAGCGTCACGAAGCCCATGTGGGCCACCGACGAATAGGCCACCAGCTTCTTCATGTCCTGCTGCACCAGCGCCACCAGGCCGACGTAGATCACGGCGATCAGCGACAGCGCGATCATGAGCCAGGCCCATTCGTGCGAGGCGTCGGGCGCGATCGGCATCGAGAAGCGCAGGAAGCCGTAGGCGCCGAGCTTCAGCATGATCGCCGCCAGCACCGCGGAGCCGCCGGTCGGCGCCTCGACGTGCACGTCGGGCAGCCAGGTGTGGACCGGCCACATCGGCACCTTGACCGCGAAGGAGGCGAAGAAGGCGAAGAACAGGAAGGTCTGGGCCGTGCCCGACAACGGCAGCTTGTGCCAGCTCAGGATGTCGAAGCTGCCGCCCGACTGGTTGTACAGGTAGATCAGCGCGACCAGCATCAGCAGCGAGCCGAGCAGCGTGTAGATGAAGAACTTGAAGGMCGCGTAGATCTTGTTCGGGCCGCCCCAGATGCCGATGATCAGGTACATCGGGATCAGCGTGGCTTCGAAGAAGACGTAGAACAGCAGGCCGTCCAGCGCCGAGAAGGTGCCGATCATGAAGCCCGAGAGGATCAGGAAAGCGCCCATGTACTGGTTCACGCGCTCGGTGATCACCTGCCAGGCCGAGATCACGACGATCACGGTGATGAAGGCGGTCAGCAGCACCAGCCAGAGCGAAATGCCGTCCAGGCCGATGTGGTAATTGATGTTGAAGCGCTCGATCCAGCGCTCCTTCTCGACGAACTGCATCGCGGCGGTGCCGTTCTGGAAACGCGACCAGAGCGGCAGCGTGACCAGGAAGCTCGCGACCGAACCGATCAGCGCGACCCAGCGGACACCCGTGGCGTGCTCTTCCCGACCGAAGGCCAACAGCGCGGTGCCGATGATGATCGGCATCCAGATGGCAAGGCTCAACAAACCCATTTTTGCTTTTCTCCAGAGAGCCGCTTAGCGCTTGAACCAGACGAAGTACGACATCAGGATGAAGATGCCGAGCAGCATCGAGAAGGCGTAGTGATAGATATAGCCCGACTGCAGCCAGCGCACCGCGCCGGCGATGCGGCCGACCAGCTTCCAGGAGCCGTCGACGATGGCGCCGTCGATGATTCCCTGGTCGCCGCCCTTCCAGAGACCGGTGCCCAGTGCGCGGGTGCCGCGCGCGATGACGTTCTCGTTGAACCAGTCCATGTAGTACTTGTTCTCGAGCAAGCGATAGATCGGGCCGCAGGCGCGCTTGATCGCGGCCGGCAGCGCCGGGTTCACCAGGTACATGTACCAGGACAGGAGCACGCCGGCGAGCGCGAGCCAGAACGGCGCCGCGGTCAGGCCGTGCACGGCCATGGCCATCGGACCGTGGAAGGCCTCGGCCAGTTCCTTCATGGCTTCGTGCTGGGTGTCGTCGATGACGATCGCACCCTTGAAGAATCCGCCGTAGAGCATCGGCTCGATGGTCATGAAGCCGATCACGACCGACGGAATGGCCAGCAGCACCAGCGGCAGCCAGACCACCCACGGCGACTCGTGCGGCTCGTGGTGGTCGCCGTGGCCGTGGCCATGGTCGTCGTGGTGCGCGTCCGGATTCTGGTCGAAGCGCTCCTTGCCGTGGAACACCAGGAAATACATGCGGAACGAATAGAAGGCCGTGACGAACACGCCCGCCAGCACCGCGAAGTAGGCGAAGCCGGAACCCCACAGGTGGCTCTCGTGGACCGCCTCGATGATGGTGTCCTTCGAGTAGAAGCCGGCGAACAGCGGCGTGCCGATCAGCGCGAGCGACCCGATCAGCGAGGTGATCCAGGTGATCGGCATGTACTTGCGCACGCCGCCCATCCAGCGGATGTCCTGGTTGTGGTGCATGCCGATGATCACCGAGCCGGCGCCGAGGAACAGCAGCGCCTTGAAGAAGGCGTGCGTCATCAGGTGGAACACGGCCGCCGAGTAGGCAGAGGCGCCGAGCGCGACGGTCATGTAGCCGAGCTGCGACAGCGTCGAATAGGCGACCACGCGCTTGATGTCGTTCTGGATGATGCCCAGGAAGCCCATGAACAGCGCAGTGATGGCGCCGATCACGAGGATGAAGCTCAGCGCCGTGTCGCTCAGTTCGAACAGCGGCGACATGCGCGCCACCATGAAGATGCCGGCCGTGACCATGGTCGCGGCGTGGATCAGCGCCGAGATCGGGGTCGGGCCTTCCATCGAGTCGGGCAGCCAGACGTGCAGCGGGAACTGCGCGCTCTTGCCCATCGCGCCGATGAACAGGCAGATGCAGATCACGGTGATCAGCATCCACTCGGTGCCCGGGAAGGTGATCTTGGCCAGCGCGTCGGCCTTGGCGAAGGCTTCGCCGTAGTTCAGCGTCCCGGCGTAGGCGGCGATCAGGCCGATGCCGAGGATGAAGCCGAAGTCGCCCACGCGGTTGACCACGAAGGCCTTCAAGTTGGCGAAGATCGCGGACGGCCGGTTGTACCAGAAGCCGATCAGCAGATAGGACACCAGGCCCACCGCCTCCCAGCCGAAGAACAGCTGGAGCATGTTGTTGCTCATCACGAGCATCAGCATCGAGAAGGTGAACAGCGAGATGTAGGCGAAGAAGCGGTTGTAGCCCTCGTCGTCTTCCATGTAGCCGATGGTGTAGACGTGGACCATCAGCGACACGAAGCTCACGACGCACATCATCATCGCGGTCAGGCCGTCGACCAGGAAGCCGACTTCCATCTTGAGGCCGCCGACCGTCATCCATTCGTAGATGGTGGCGTTGAAATGCGCGTCGTCGCTCACCACGCTCTGCAGCGTCATGGCGGAAATGATGAAGGACAGCAGCACGCCGAGGATGGTCAGCGAATGCGTGATCCGGCGGCCGATCTGGTTGCCGCCGAACTTGGTGCCGAACAGGCCGGAGACGACGGCGCCGACCAGCGGCGCCAGCGGAACGATCAGCAGGGAGGATGCGGAAAGAGTAGCGCTCATGAGTAAACCTTCTTCAGCCCTTGAGCGCGTTGAGCTCGTCGATGTTGATGTTCGACTTGTTGCGGAACAGCAGCACCAGCAGCGCCAGCCCGATGGCCGACTCGGCGGCCGCGACCGTCAGGATGAAGAAGACGAAGACCTGTCCGTGCATGTCGCCGAGGAAGTACGAGAAGGCGACGAAGTTCGTGTTGACCGCGAGCAGCATCAGCTCCACGCACATCAGCAGCACGATCAGGTTCTTGCGGTTCAGGAAGATGCCGATCACCGACAGCGCGAACAGCATCGCGCCGAGCGAAAGAAAGTGTCCGAGCGTGAGCGTCATGCCTTGGTCTCCGCTGCGGCCGCGGGTTGTTCCGCGACCGGTTCAGCCTGGCGCGTGGCAGGCATCTGGACGATGCGCACGCGGTCGCGCGCCTTGACGCGGACCTGGTCGGCCGGGTTCACGTACTTGCTGTCCTTGCGCCGGCGCAAGGTCAGCGCGATGGCGGCGACGATCGCCACCAGAAGGATCACGGCGGCAATCTCCAGCGGGTAGAGATACTGCGTATAGAGCAGCTTGCCGAGTTCGAGCGTGTTCGAGGTGTCCGGACCGGTGGCCAGCGGGCTCTTGGGCGCGCTCAGGCGGAAGCCGCCCATCAGCACCGCGGCCATCTCGAGCGCGATCAGCGCGCCGGCGCCGGCGGCCAGCGGGAAGTGCTTCCAGAAGCCCTCGCGCAGGCCTTCGACATTGATGTCCAGCATCATCACCACGAACAGGAACAGCACCATCACCGCCCCCACGTAGACCAGCACCAGCGAGATCGCGAGGAATTCCGCGCGCAGCAGGAGCCAGATGGCCGATGCCTGGAAGAACGCCAGCACCAGGTAGAGCGCCGCATACACGGGGTTGCGCGCGGTGATGACGCGGAAGGCCGCGAACAGCAGCACCGCGGCAAACAGATAGAACAGACCGGTCTTGACGTCCATGGATCGGATTCGTTTTCTTCGAGGTTCGGGCCAGCCGCTTCAGCGGTACTTGGCGTCCGCCGCCTTGTTGGCGGCGATTTCTTTTTCGTAGCGGTCGCCGACGGCGAGCAGCATGTCCTTGGTGAAGTACAAGTCGCCTCGCTTCTCGCCGTGGTATTCGAAGATGTGGGTCTCGACGATCGAGTCGACCGGGCAGCTCTCTTCGCAGAAGCCGCAGAAGATGCACTTGGTCAGGTCGATGTCGTAGCGCGTGGTGCGGCGCGAGCCGTCGTCACGCACCTCGGATTCGATCGTGATCGCGAGCGCCGGGCAGACGGCCTCGCAGAGCTTGCAGGCGATGCAGCGCTCTTCGCCGTTCTCGTAGCGGCGCAGCGCGTGCAGGCCGCGAAAGCGCGGCGACAGCGGCGTCTTCTCTTCCGGGAACTGGACGGTAATCTTGCGGCTGAAGGCGTACTTGCCGGTCAGCGCCAGGCCCTTGAACAGTTCCACCAGCATGAAGCTGGACAGGAAGTCCTTGAGCGAGAACGGTGCGGACGCGGTCGTCGAGGAGCGCGCAAGCGCGCTGGCGGAGGGCGCAGTCATGGCAGTTCCAGTTATTTCCAGATGTTGAAGGGGGTCTGCATCCAGGCGCCGACCACCACCAGCCACACCAGCGTGACCGGAATGAAGATCTTCCAGCCCAGCCGCATGATCTGGTCATAGCGGAAGCGCGGGAAGGTCGAGCGGACCCAGAGGAACATCGTGACCACGCAGAAGGTCTTGATGCCGAGCCAGATCCAGCCCGGGATGAAGGCCAGGAAGTCGAACGGAGGCAGCCAGCCGCCGAGGAACAGCACCGCGCACAGGATCGAGACCAGCCACATGTTGGCGTACTCGGCCAGGAAGAACATCGCGAAGCTCATGCCCGAGTACTCGATCATGTGGCCGGCGACGATTTCCGATTCGCCTTCGACGACGTCGAAGGGGTGGCGGTTGGTCTCGGCCAGGCCCGAGATGAAGTAGACGACGAAGATCGGCAGCAGCGACAGCCAGTTCCACGACAGGAAGCCGATGCCCAACGAGGCGAAGTGGCCCCTGCCCTGCCCGGTCACGATGTCGGTCATGTTGAGGCTGGCCGAGACCATCAGCACGACGACGAAGCAGAAGCCCATCGCGATTTCGTAGCTGACCATCTGGGCCGAGGCGCGCAGCGCGCCCAGGAAGGCGTACTTCGAATTCGAGGCCCAGCCCGCGATGATCACGCCGTAGACCTCGAGCGAGGTGATGGCCATCACGAACAGCAGCCCGGCGTTGATGTTCGCCAGCGCCACTTCGGGTCCGAAGGGAATGACCGCCCAGGCGGCCAGCGCCGGCATGATCGTCATGATCGGGCCGAGCAGGAACAAGCCCTTGTTGGCGACCGTCGGCAGGATGATTTCCTTGGTCAGCAGCTTGAGCGCGTCGGCGATCGGCTGCAGCAGGCCCAGCGGGCCGATGCGGTTGGGGCCGATGCGGATCTGCGTGAAGCCGATGGCCTTGCGCTCCCACAGCGTGAGGTAGGCGACCGCGCCCATCAGCGGGATCACGACGACGATGATCTTGATCAGGGTCCAGATCACCGGCCAGAGGAAGCCGGCCCACCAGCCCGCGGACACCAGGCCCAGGCCGAAGCCGTGCAGCGCGTCGATCATGCCGACACCTCCTGCGCGGCCGCTGCCTGGCGGGCGTCGGCGGTGAGTTGCAGCGAAGGTGCGCGGCGCACGATCGAGTCGAGCTGGTAGATGCTCGCGACCACCGGAGCCGGTTGTGGCGCGGCGCTGGTATCGATGCCGGCGACGGTGGCGTTGGACAGCTTGTCGGCCGCCACCTGGGTCGGCGAACCAAGCTCGGCCAGCACGTCGGCGGTGGACTCGAACGCGAAGCCCGGCAGGCCCAGCAGATTGGCCAGCACGCGCAGCACCTTCCAGGCCGGACGCGCTTCGCCCTGCGGCTTGACGACCGCATGGAAGCTCTGCACGCGGCCCTCGGCATTGACGAAGCTGCCCGGCGTTTCGGTGAACGGCGCGATCGGCAGCAGCACGTCGCTGAATTCGAGGTTGGCCTTGAAGGGGCTCAAGGTGACGACCATCTGCGCGTGCGCGAGGCCTTCGATCGCGGACTCGCCCGCGGCCGAATCGAACACCGGCTCGGTGTTGAGCAGCAGCGCCGCCTTGAGACCGCCCGCGAGCATCTGGCCCGCGTTCAGGGCGCCGTCCTTGGGGCATGCGCCGACCAGCTGCGCGCCGACCGTGTTGGCGGCTTCGGTCAGGTAGCCGACGCTGGCACCGGTCTGGCCGCCGATCCAGTTGGCGAGCGYCAGCAGGCTGCTCGCGCGAGGATGGTGGGCAGCGGCATTGCCGAGCAGGATCGCCTTGCGTTCGCCGCCAAGCAGCGATGCGGCCAGGGACTTGGCGGCGTCGCTGGGGGCGTCGCCGAGCGCCAACGGCGCAACGGCACCGGTGCTCTCGGCGATCGCGCCGGCGAGCTCCACCAGCGCGTCGACCCATTGGTCGGCGGGCATGCGCACCGCATTCGCGAGCGGGATGGCCCAGGCGTCGGCATCGGCCAGCAGCTCGGGCGAGGTGATGGCGTTCAATGCGCCACCCTTGCGCACCGACTGGCGGATGCGCTGCGCGAACAGCGGATGGTCCTTGCGCAGATTCGAGCCCACGACCAGCACGCGCTGCAGCTGCGACAGCGAGGCGATCGAGGTTCCGAGCCAGCGGATGCCTCCGGCCGCGCCGAACTCGGCGTTGCGCAGGCGGTGGTCGATGTTGTTGCTGCCCAGGGCTTGCGTCAGCATCTTGGCGAGTTGCAGTTCCTCGAGCGTGCTGTGCGGGCTGACCAAGGTGCCGATGCTCCGGGCGCCGTGATCGGCCTTGATCTGCTTGAGGCCGTTGGCGACGTATTCGAGCGCGGTCTGCCAGTCGACCTGTTGCCACTGACCGCCCTGCTTGAGCATCGGCTGCGTCAGGCGCTCGGGCCCGTTGAGGGCCTCGTACGAGAAACGGTCGCGGTCGGCGATCCAGCACTCGTTGACGTCTTCGTTCTCGAGCGGAACCACGCGCATCACGCGGTTGTTCTTGACCTGGACGATCAGGTTGGCGCCGGTSGARTCGTGCGGGCTGACCGACTTGCGGCGCGACAGCTCCCAGGTCCGGGCGCTGTAGCGGAAGGGCTTGCTCGTGAGCGCGCCGACCGGGCAGATGTCGATCATGTTGCCCGACAGCTCGGAGTCGACCGAATCGCCGAGGAAGGTCTCGATCTCGGAGTGCTCGCCGCGCTGCGTCATTCCGAGCTCCATCACGCCGGCCACTTCCTGGCCGAAACGGACGCAGCGCGTGCAGTGGATGCAGCGGCTCATCTCTTCCATGCTGATCAGCGGGCCGACGTCCTTGTGGAACACGACGCGCTTCTCTTCCTCGTAGCGCGAGGAGGAGCCGCCGTAGCCCACGGCCAGGTCCTGCAGCTGGCATTCGCCGCCCTGGTCGCAGATCGGGCAATCGAGCGGATGGTTGATCAGCAGGAACTCCATCACCGACTGCTGGGCCTTGATGGCCTTCTCGCTCTTGGTGCGGACGATCATGCCCTGCGTCACCGGCGTGGCGCAGGCCGGCATCGGCTTCGGCGCCTTTTCGACGTCGACCAGGCACATGCGGCAGTTGGCCGCGATGCTGAGCTTCTTGTGATAGCAGAAGTGCGGGATGTAGGTGCCCGCCTTGTCGGCCGCATGCATGATCATGCTGCCTTCGACGATGTCGACCTTCTTGCCGTCGAGTTCGATTTCAACCATATATTTTTCTCGCGCCCCTCATCAGGCCTTGGCCGGCGTCTTCGGGACGTAGCCCGGGATCAGTGCCTCGAACTCGTGGCGGAAATGCTTGATCATGGCCCGCACCGGCATCGCGGCGGCATCGCCCAGCGCGCAGATGGTCCGGCCCTGGATGTTGTCGGCGACCGAGTTCAGCAGGTCCATGTCGGAGGCCTTGCCGTGGCCGTTGTGGATGCGGTCGACCACGCGCCAGAGCCAGCCCGTGCCTTCGCGGCACGGCGTGCACTGGCCGCAGGATTCGTGCATGTAGAAGTACGAGAGACGCTTGAGCGACTCGACCATCGAGCGACTGTCGTCCATCACGATGACGGCGCCCGAGCCCAGCATCGAGCCGGCCTTGGCGATGGAGTCGTAGTCCATCGTGCACTGCATCATGATGTCGGCCGGCAGCACCGGCGCCGACGATCCGCCGGGAATCACGGCCTTGAGCTGGCGGCCCTTGCGGACACCGCCGGCGAGCTCGAGCAGCTTCGAGAACGGCGTGCCCATCGGCACTTCGTAGTTGCCGGGCAGCTCGACGTCGCCGCTGACCGAGTAGATCTTGGTGCCGCCGTTGTTCGGCTTGCCGCACTCGAGGTACGCCACGCCGCCGTTGTTGATGATCCACGGCACCGCGGCGAAGGTCTCGGTGTTGTTGATCGTGGTCGGCTTGCCATAGAGGCCGAAGCTGGCCGGGAACGGCGGCTTGAAGCGCGGCTGGCCTTTCTTGCCTTCGAGCGATTCGAGCAGTGCCGTCTCTTCGCCGCAGATGTAGGCGCCGAAGCCGTGCGCCGCATGCAGCTGGAAGTTGTAGGTGCTGCCCATGATGCCGTCGCCGAGATAGCCGGCGGCGCGCGCCTCTTCCAGTGCTTCCTCGAAGCGGTCGTAGGTCTGGAAGATCTCGCCGTGGATGTAGTTGTAGCCCACGCTGATGCCCATCGCATAGGCGGCGATGGCCATGCCCTCGATCACGATGTGTGGGTTGAACTGCAGGATGTCGCGGTCCTTGCAGGTGCCGGGTTCGCCCTCGTCCGAGTTGCAGACCAGGTACTTCTGGCCCGGGAACTGGCGCGGCATGAAGCTCCACTTGAGGCCGGTCGGGAATCCGGCGCCGCCGCGGCCGCGCAGGCCCGAGGCCTTGACTTCGGCGATCACCTGGTCGGGCGTCAGGCCCTCGCTGAGGATCTTGCGCAGCGCCTTGTAGCCGCCGCGGGCTTCGTAGTCGGCCAGCCGCCAGTTGGTGCCGTTGAGGCCGGCGTAGATCTGCGGCTCGATGTGGCGGTCATGAAAACAGGTCTGGACACCGGTGGCCTGGAACTGCGAGAGCACTTGCTCGGGCGACATCATTGGGCCCCCTTGGCGGTCGCGCCGCGCAAGCCGTCGATCAGCTGATCGAGCTTTTCGTTGCTCATGAAGCTGCACATGGTGCGGTCGTTGACCAGCATCACGGGCGAATCGGCGCAGGCGCCGAGGCACTCGCTCTGCTGCAGCGTGAACAGGCCGTCGGGCGTGGTCTCGCCCATGCGGATGCCGAGCTTCTTCTCGAGATGGGCCAAGGCGTTGGCACCGTCGCGCAGCTGGCACGGCAGGTTGGTGCAGACGTTGAACTTGTAGGCGCCCACCGGCCGCTGGTTGTACATGTTGTAGAAGGTCGTGACCTCGTGCACCGCGATCGGCGCCATGCCGAGGTAGGCGGCGATCTCGCGCTCGCGCTGTTCGCTGACGAAGCCTTCGTCCTGCTGCACGATCGCCAGGCAGGCCATCACGGCCGACTGCTTGCCGGCCGGCGGGTACTTGGCGACCTCGCGGGCGAAGCGCTCCAGCGTGGCGGCCGAAAGCGCCGGTTGGCTGCCGTGGGATGAAGAGTCGGAATGCATGGGGTGGCTCATCGATCGATCTCGCMGAACACGATGTCCATGGTGCCGATCACGGCAACCGCATCGGCGATCATGTGGCCGCGCGCCATTTCGTCGAGCGCCGCCAGATGCGGGAAGCCCGGTGCGCGGATCTTCAGGCGGTAGGGCTTGTTGGCGCCATCGCTTACCAGATAGATGCCGAACTCGCCCTTCGGGTGCTCGACGGCGGCATAGGCCTCGCCCTCGGGCACATGGAAACCTTCGGTGAAGAGCTTGAAGTGATGGATCAGCTCTTCCATGTTGGCCTTCATCGACTCGCGCGCCGGCGCCGCCACCTTGTGGTTGCTGGTGATCACCGGGCCCGGGTTGGCGCGCAGCCAGGTCGAGCATTGCTGGATGATCCGGTTGGCCTGGCGCATCTCCTCGACGCGCACCAGGTAGCGGTCGTAGCAGTCGCCCGTGACGCCCACCGGCACGTCGAATTCCATGCGGTCGTAGACGTCGTAGGGCTGCTTCTTGCGCAGGTCCCAGGCGATGCCCGAACCTCGCAGCATCGGACCGGTGAAGCCGAGGTTGAGCGCCCGTTCGGGCGTGACGACGCCGATGCCGACCGTGCGCTGCTTCCAGATGCGGTTGTCGGTGAGCAGCGTCTCGTACTCGTCGACCATCTTCGGGAAGCGCTTGCAGAAATCGTCGATGAAGTCGAGCAGCGAACCCTGGCGGTTCTCGTTGAGCCGCTCGATCGCCTTCGCGTTCTTGATCTTGCTGACCTTGTACTGCGGCATCGCGTCCGGCAGGTCGCGGTAGACGCCGCCAGGACGGAAGTAGGCCGCGTGCATGCGCGCGCCCGACACGGCCTCGTACATGTCGAACAGGTCTTCGCGCTCGCGGAAGCAGTAGATGAGCATGTTCATCGCACCGCAGTCGAGGCCGTGCGCGCCGAGCCACAGCAGGTGGTTCAGCAGCCGGGTGATCTCGGCGAACATGACGCGGATGTACTGTGCGCGCAGCGGCACGTCGAGGCCCATGAGGCGCTCGATCGCCAGGCAGTAGGCGTGCTCGTTGCTCATCATCGACACGTAGTCGAGCCGGTCCATGTAGGGCAGCGACTGGATGAAGGTGCGCGATTCGGCGAGCTTCTCGGTCGCGCGATGCAAGAGCCCGATGTGCGGGTCGGCGCGCTGGATGACTTCGCCGTCGAGCTCGAGCACCAGGCGCAGCACGCCGTGCGCCGCGGGGTGCTGGGGACCGAAGTTCAGGGTGTAGTTCTTGATTTCGGCCATCAGGCCTCCCGCCGGGCCGCCCCAAGGGCAGGCCGCGCCCCCTCGGGGGGCAGTGAATACACGAAGTGATGAACGTGGGGGCTCATTAGTGCAATCCACCACCGTAGTTGTCTTCGCGGATCACACGGGGCGTGATCTCGCGCGGCTCGATCGAGACCGGCTGGTAGATCACGCGCTTCTGCTCCGCGTCATAGCGCATCTCGACATGGCCGGACACCGGGAAGTCCTTGCGGAACGGGTGGCCGATGAAGCCGTAGTCCGTCAGGATGCGGCGCAGGTCGTCGTGGCCCTCGAAGACGATGCCGTACAGGTCGAAGGCCTCGCGCTCGAACCAGCCGGCGGCATTCCAGACGCCGGTCAGCGAATCGACGACCGGCAGGTCTTCGTTGGGCACGAACACCTTGAGGCGCACGCGCTGGTTGAGGCTCACGGACAGCAGGTGCGAGACGACGCCGAAGCGCTCACCTTCCCACTCGCCTTCGCGGTAGCCGGAGTAATCCATGCCGCAGAGATCGATCAGCTGCTCGAAGCGGCAGCCCGGCGCGTCACGCAGCAGGGTGGCGGCTTCGAGGTAGTCGGCGGCACCGACCACCACCGTCACCTCGCCCAGCGCGAGCGTGACGCTCTTCGCCTTGGAGCCAAGCGTTTCGGTGATCTGGGTCTGCAGCGCCTCGGGAGAAATGGCAAAGTCGGTCATGTCTCTCGCTTTTCAGGCGCGCGCGATCGTGTTGGTGCGACGGATCTTCTGCTGGAGCTGGATGATTCCGTACAGAAGCGCCTCGGCGGTCGGCGGGCAGCCCGGCACGTAGACGTCGACCGGCACGATGCGGTCGCAGCCGCGCACGACCGAATAGCTGTAGTGGTAGTAGCCGCCGCCATTGGCGCAGGAGCCCATCGAGAGCACCCAGCGAGGCTCGGGCATCTGGTCGTAGACCTTGCGCAGCGCCGGCGCCATCTTGTTGCACAGCGTGCCGGCCACGATCATCAGATCGGACTGGCGCGGGCTGGGGCGGAACAGCATGCCGAAGCGGTCGATGTCGTAGCGGGCGGCGCCCGCATGCATCATTTCCACGGCACAGCAGGCCAGACCGAAGGTCATGGGCCACAGTGATCCGGTCTTGGCCCAGTTCACCACCGAGTCGTAGGTGGTGGTGACGAAGCCTTCCTTCATGACGCCTTCAATGGCCATTTTGCGGATTCCTTGTCATTCCCAATCGAGCGCGCCTTTTTTCCACTCGTAGACGAAGCCCACGACGAGGATGGTCAGGAAGATCATCATGGCCCAGAAGCCGACGGCACCGATCTCCTTGAGCGCAATGGCCCAGGGAAAGAGAAAAGCGATTTCGAGATCGAACAGGATGAAGAGGATCGCGACCAGGTAGTACCGGACGTCGAACTTCATGCGCGCATCTTCGAAAGCCTCGAAGCCGCATTCGTAGGGGGAATTCTTGGCCCGATCAGGCCGGTTGGGACCGAGGATGTAACCCAGAACCTGCGGAGCGACGCCGACCCCGACGCCGACCAGGATGAACAACAGGACGGGAAGGTAGGAATCGAGGTTCATCAGGGGGTTCTATCACCGCTTGACACTGGCAGGAAGCACATTTCCTGCCAGTGAGATTTGGTGCGGTCGGCGAGACTCGAACTCGCACAGCTTTCGCCACTACCCCCTCAAGATAGCGTGTCTACCAATTTCACCACGACCGCGGTTTTTGCTGCCCGGATGGCATGAGGAACCTTGTAAGGTTTTGGCTTTCCGGAACAGCTTTAGAGTTTACCCTGAAAATCGGCCGTTTTCACTCGACGGCCAAAGAGATCGCACGCGTTTACTTGGCCGGGATCTGGCCCGCCCCTGCCGCGGGCGCAACCGGCGCCGAGGCCGGAGC
>NZ_JBFUCJ010000062.1:0-40184 GCF_056405295.1 Variovorax sp. P1_H2
GAACAGCATCCGGCTGGATTGAGATGAAAACCCACCCCCGTATCGGCTCACTTCGTGTAGCCGAGTACCCCCTCAAGGGGGCGACACCAGCGGCCTGGCAAAGCCAGTTCCGCGGTGTCTCCCGCCTCGGTTGTGCCGGTTTCATGCGTCGCGGGTGGCGCGAATGCGCGATGGAAAACTGAAATGAAAAGCCCCCACGCTCCGCACTTCGTGTCGTCGCTGCCCCCCGAGGGGGCCCAGGCCGCCTTGGGAGCGGCCCGGCGCCGGCCTGACTCCTCACCCCTGCCCGTCGTGGCACTCACCCTCGGCGACCCCGCCGGCATCGGCGCCGAGCTGATCGCCCGCCTGCTGGCCCGGCCCGACGCCGCCGCGCTCGCCAACATCGTGCTGGTCGGCGACCGCTGGCTGTGGGAGGATGGCCAGCGCATCGCGGGCCTGAAGGTCGAGACCGACGACGTGCCCTCCTTCGCCGCGGTGCGCGAGCGTGGCGGCACTGCACGGCCCGCCTTCCTCGCGATCGACAGCATCGACCCGGCGCAGGTTCACCGCGGCCAGGCCGAGGCCGCGGGCGGGCGCTCGGTGCTGCAGGTGCTCGACCGCTGCATGGACGCCACGCTGGCCGGCGAGGTCGACGCGATCTGCTTCGCGCCGCTGAACAAGCAGGCGATGAAGATCGGCGGCATGCGGCACGAGGACGAGCTGCACCACTTCGCCGCCTACCTGGGCGTCACCGGCTACTTCTGCGAGTTCAACACGCTGGGCGATCTCTGGACTTCGCGCATCTCCTCGCACGTGCCGATGAAGGACGTGTCGCGCTACATCACGGCCGAGCGCATCGAGCAGGCGGCCACGCTCATCTACCGCTCGCTGCTGGCCAGCGGCGTCGCGCAGCCGCGGGTGGCGATCGCGGCCTTCAATCCCCACGGCGGCGACGGCGGGGTCTGCGGCCGCGAGGAGGTCGAGATCATCGCGCCGGCGGTGAAGGCGCTGCAGGCACGCGACTGGCCGACCGAGGCGCCGTTCGACGGCCCCTTTCCGGCCGACACCATCTTCCTGAAGGCGCAGGCCGGCGACCACCAGGCGATCGTGACCATGTACCACGACCAGGGCCAGATCGCGATCAAGTTGCTCGGCTTCAGCCGCGGCGTGACCGTTCAGGGCGGACTGCCGATTCCGATCACCACGCCCGCGCACGGCACGGCCTACGACATCGCCGGCCAGGGCAAGGCCAGTGTCGAGGCCACCTGGCAGGCCTTCCGAATCGCGGCCCGAATGGGGAATGCCMGCCTGGCGGGCACTCCCCAAAGGGGCGCGCAAGCCCGCCCCTAGATGAGAGAGAAAAAAGTCATGAAGATCAAATCCGTCCGCGCCCGCGTCTTCCAATGGGAAGGCAAGACCGTGCCGCCGCAAGGCAACTTCTGCTCCAACGCGATGGACCTGCTCTATTCGCCGGCCGAGACCATGAGCACCTTCCGCTTCCACGCCTGGACGGTGGTCGAGATCGAGACCGACGGCGGCATCGTCGGCCTCGGCAACGTGGCGCTGGCGCCGGGCATCGCCAAGGCCATCATCGACCAGTACCTGGCGCCGCTGGTGATCGGCCAGGACCCGTGGGACTACGAGTACCTCTGGCAGCGCATGTACCGCGCGACCCATGCCTGGGGCCGCAAGGGCGTGACGATGGCAGCGATCTCGGCGGTCGACCTGGCCATCTGGGACATTCTCGGCAAGTCGGTCGGCAAGCCGGTGTTCAAGCTGCTGGGCGGCCGCACCAAGGAAAAGATCCCCTGCTACTACTCGAAGCTCTATCGCACCGACCTCGACGAGATGCAGCGCGAGGCGCAGAGGTTCATGGACCAGGGCTTCACGATGTTCAAGTCGCGCTTCGGCTACGGCCCGGCGCACGGCACCCGGGGCGTGGCGGAAAACCTGAAGGCGGTCGAAGCCATCCGCGAGGTCATCGGCTACGACAACGACCTGATGCTCGAGTGCTACATGGGCTGGAACGTCGAGTACGCCAAGCGCATGCTTCCGAAGCTCGAGAAGTTCCAGCCGCGCTGGGTCGAGGAGCCGGTGATCGCCGACGACATCGACGGCTACGCCGAGCTCAACGCCTTCAGCGCGATCCCGATCTCGGGCGGCGAGCACGAGTTCTCGCTGTACGGCTTCAAGCAGCTGCTGGAGCGCAAGGCGGTGAGCGTGGTGCAGTACGACACCAACCGCGTCGGCGGCATCACGGCGGCGCACAAGATCAACGCGCTGTGCGAGGCCTGGAGCGTGCCGGTGATCCCGCATGCGGGCCAGATGCACAACTACCACCTGACGATGAGCACGCTGGCTTCGCCGATGAGCGAGTACTTCCCGATGCACGACGTCGAGGTCGGCAACGAGCTGTTCTATTACATCTTCGACGGCGAGCCGGTGGCCGACAACGGCTTCCTGCAGCTCGACGACGACAAGCCGGGCCTCGGCCTGACGCTGAAGACCGAGTACCTCGACCAGTTCCGGATCATCGAGTAGGGCCTGTTCACACTATTTCCGGGGATCGCGTTGCCGGGCGAAGGGGCTGGATGCAAGGCGCCCGCGCGACGAAGCCATCGCGGGCCGGCTTCGCGCTCACCCCGCCGACCCGGAGGGGGCACGTTGCCGCAAGTCAGGGAAAGGTGAAGTTGGTCGACACGACCATGGCCGGTGTCAGGGTCGGCGGCGTCGCGGTTTTCGTGACACCGCCGGCAGCGGCCTCCAGCCGGTAGTTGCCGGCTGCGCCGCCGTCGGCCACGAAGACCAGCGCGCCCGGACCGGGTGCATAGGGCGCAACCAGGGGTGCGTTCACCGGCACGGTGTAGCTGTAGTCGCCGCTCACGCTGTCGACCGCAGCGCCCGCCACTTCGATGGTGGTGCCGTTGCCCAGCGGCTGAAGGGCACGCACCGTGGCATCGATCGGCGAAAGCCCGGTGGTGACGCTGCCCGACAGCACGGCAGTGGGCGAAGCGGGGGGATTCAAGGCCGAGCTCGCGAGGTTCAGCGAACTCACCGTTTCGGCGGCGATCACCACGTTGCTGACCACCGCCGTGGTCCGGCCCGGAGCCGTCACCACCAGCGTGTAGGTACCAGGCGCCACGGGCTGGAGGAGAAACTTGCCGGCACTGTCCGGCGACGTGGCCTTGACGACGACGCCCGCCTGCTGCAGCGAGATGACGGTGGTGCCGAAGGCGATGCTGCCATCCACGAAGCCCACCACGCCAGACACATAGCGCGGAATCACGGTCAGCACCGGCTTGAGCAGGTAGTTGCCGGAGGCGCCGGCCCTGACCACCGACTTGCAGGCGTCGAAATCGAGCACGAGATCGGCCAGCTTGCCGGCCGCCACGTCGAAGTCGACATTGGCCTTCACACCCGACTGCTGGCCGCTCGGGGTCTTGAGCGCCGTCTCGGCGCGGCCGGTCGGTATCACCGAATTGGCCAGTGGCGAGCCCGCGCTGTTGTCGGCGAGCACCAGCCTCAGCTGGGTGTACTTGCCCGCAGGCAGCGGCGTCTGTCCCAGTTCGAAGAGCACGCCGTTCGTGAGCGACAGCAGATCGATGCGCCGCGCGGGGTTCAGGACCACCTCCGACCATCCGGCGCTGTCGTCCGCGGCGCTGCTGCTCTGGTGCACCCTCACCTTCTGGACCGTGACGTTGACCTCGTCGTAGCCACAGGCGGGCGCGTCGGTCATCGCCAGCCGCAATGTACCGGTGCCCGAGTCCGTGCTCGTGGGACTGGTGCTGCCGCTGATGGGTAAGCTGCCCCCACCGCCGCCGCCACCGCCGCAGGCATAGAGGGAAGCCAGCAGGCCGCAGGCCAGCCCGATGCGCAGGGTTCGAAGGAGGTTCACGGTGATTTCCAAAGCGAGGTCGGAAGCGCAGAATATGGGATGTTTTCCCATTTCGTCAAATTCACGATCCAAATGGAGACCGCGACTTTCATGCGATCCTTGGGGCTTCGATAGAAAAAAATTCAAGCTCGCGCACCCCCGAGTGCGCGGCGACAAAAACGCACAGTCATCATCCATGGAAAACCAGCTGGCCTGGACACAAGCGGCTTGCGCGCGGATCCTGCGTCCCGTGATCAGGCTCGCGCTGGCGATGGGAATGAAGCACCCTCATCTCGAGGAAATGGTGCGCGACCTCCTGCTCGACGAAGCGCACCGCCTGTGGCTCGCCAAGGGGGTCAAGAAGCCGAACATCAGCCAGCTCTCGGTGACCACGGGGCTGAACCGCAAGGCCGTGACCGCCAAGGTCAGGGACACGACCGGCGTATTGCCGGCCACCGAGATGTCGGCGGCAGCCAAGACTTTCACCTATTGGTTGCAGATGGTCGCCGAAGACTCCGCCTTGCGCCAGCTGCCGATTGCCGGCGACGGCGCCATCACTTTCGAATCCATCGCGCGGCAGGGCAGCCGCGGCAACGTGCACCACCGGACGATCCTGGACGAGCTGCTGAGGCTGCGCATGGTGGTCGAGAACGAAGGACAGGTCGAACTCAAGACCGATGGCTTCGTGCCCGCCGAGGACCTGCAGTCGATGCTGGCGTTCCTGGGCGACAATGCGCGGGACCACCTCAATGCGGCCGTCGCGAACACGCAGGGGCGCCAGCCACCCCTGCTCGAGCGCGCCGTCTATGCGACGGGTGTGACGCTGGAAGACTGCGAACGGATCAATCAACTTGCCAAGCAACGCTGGGGCGCGCTGCACCACGAGCTCACGCGCGAAATGACACGCGCCGTCGACCGGGTCGGCGACCAGGAGAGGGGCCGCGTTCGGGTCGGCATCTACGCCTACTATGAAGGCCAGGATACGGACAAGCCGCAACTGCACTCCGCCAAACCAGATCAAGGCAAATCGTGAAATCGAGATTCATCCAGGTCCTGCTGCTTTCGTTGTCGACGGCAATGCTGCTCTCGTGCGGAGGGGGCGGCAGCAGCGGTGTGGCCGGCCTGGGCCAGGCGGGCGCCGCCAATGGCGGCGCCGTGGCGTCGGGCAGCGACCTCGGCGGCGACGCCAGCGGTGCGTCGTCGTCGTCGGTCGGCGGGAGCACGACGACGGCTTCCAGCGGCGACGATTCGGGTGTCGGATCCGGCGGTACCGGGGTCAGCACGGCGGACGCCACCGGCATCGGCTCGGTCGACGGCTTCGGCAGCATCTTCGTCAACGGCCTGCGCTACGACACCGACAGCGCGGCGCTGAGCCTCCAGGACGCCGACACGCTGCAGATCGGCATGACGGTCAAGGTCACCGGCCCCGTCAGCACCGATTTCACCAGTGGCGTCGCCAAGACCATCGCCTCCGCGGCGGAGCTTCGCGGCACCGTGTCGTCGATCGATTCGGCGGCCGGAAGCTTCTTCGTGCTGGGCACGCTGGTGACCGTCGACACGGCCACGGTGTGGTCGGACCTCAGCGGGTTCGCCGACCTGATGCCGGGCATCGCGGTCCAGGTCTGGGGCCTGCCCGACACCGCGGGCGTGCTGCGCGCCACCCGCGTCGCACGGCAGGCGGCGGCGACCTCGCCCATCGTCACCGGCGTGGTGCGGAATCTCGACGCCAGCACGGCATCCTTCAAGCTGGGCGGCCTCACGGTCCGGTACGCAAGCGCGGCATTCCTGGCCGGACTCGACGCCGGCACCCTGGCGGACGGTGTTTTCGTGCGGGTCCGCGCCGCCGCCGGATCAGGTGCATCGGGCGTGCTCGATGCGTCGAGCGTGCAACGTTGGAACGCGGTGCCGCAAACCAACGGCTCCGTCGCCCAGCTGGCCGGCGTCATCACGGACTATGCGGCCCTGGGCTCATTCAAGCTGCTGGGCACGACGGTCGACGCCTCGGCCGCCCAGATCACGGGCGGCCCGGCCGAATCGATCGGCAACGGGGTGAAGGTCGATGTGGCGGGCATCCTGGTCAACGGAACGCTGGTCGCGACGAAGCTCCGGATCCGCTACGTTCCGGGCACCGGTGGACCCGTATCGTTCTTTGTGGTCGGTACCGTGGGCAGCTATGTCTCGGCCGCCAATTTCATCGTCCGCGGACAGCCCGTCGACGCCAGTGCCCCCAACGTGGTGTTCAACGGCGGCACCGCGGCCAATCTCCGCAATGGCGCGAAGGTGACGGTGTCGGGCTCGCAGGTGGTCAACGGCACGCTGATGGCGGACAGCGTCAGCTTCGACTGACGGCAGCCGGGCGGACCCTGGCGAGCGCTACGGCAGGTTCTCGCGAAAGATCACCTGGCTGCGCGTCGCCTCGACGCCGGACAAGGTGTCGCGCTGGTCGCGCAGGTTGGCGAAGATCCGCACGCAGTTCATCAGCGTGGCCTGCGGGCTCTGCGTGATCACCGCGTCCATGGTGCCGTCGATCAGCAGCCCGCGCGTGTCGGGCGTGAGGCCGTGCCCGACGAAGACCACCTTGCCGACGCGGCCGGCCTCTTTCAGGGCCCGCGCGACGCCGTCGGCGGCGCCGCCGATGTTGTAGATGCCGGCCAGATCGGGATGCTGGTCGAGCAGCACGCGGGTCTGGCGGTAGTTCTTCTGCGTGTCGTCATGGCCTTCGCGCAGGCCCACCACGTCGAGCGACTTGAACATCTCCTCGATCACGTGCAGGAAGCCGGCCTCGCGCTCCTGGTGCGCGGCATAGCTCAGGCTGCCGGCGATCAGCGCCACCTTGGCGCGCCGGCTGCCGATGAAGCGGCCGATCAGGTAGCCCGCGGTGCGGCCGGCGGCCCTGTTGTCCAGCCCGATATAGGCGGCGCGCCGCGAATTGGCCAGGTCGGAGATCACGGTGAGCACCGGCACGCCGCGCGCCGCCAGCGTGGCCACGGCTTCGCGCACCGCCGGGTGCTCGAGCGCCATCGTGACCAGGCCGTCGCTGCGCCGGCCATGCCGCAGCAGGGCGGCGGCCAGCACCTGCGGGTCGAAGCTCTCGACCAGTTCGGTGCGGCACTTGACGTTGAAGGGGGCCCATTGCTCGTGCGAATAGCCGACCATGTCGCCCAGCATGCTGATGAAGCGGCTGGTGTCCTTCGGCAGCAGGAAGGTGATGCGCAGCGGCGGCGGCGCGAGCCGGGCGTAGAGGTCGCCCTCGGGCAGATAGGCGAGCTCGGCCGCGGCCTTGAGCACCCGCTGCACGGTGGCCTGCCGCACGCCGGGACGCTGGTGGAGCACACGGTCGACGGTGGCGGTGGAGACGCCGGCGCGCTGCGCCACGTCGCTCACGCCGGGCAGCGTGCGCGCCATGCGGCCTCCTTCCGCCGGTCTTTCGGCGCCTCGGCAATTCGATCAGATTCCATCAGAAATTCGGCTTCGTCGATCAAGGCGCCGAGGCTAACGTAGATGCATTCCCGGCGCCAGGGCCGCGAATGACGACACAGGAAGAAGACATGGAGACAACGGGAAGAAGGCTCGAGGGCCGGGTCGCGCTGGTGTTCGGCGCCGGCTCGATCGGCGACGGCTGGGGCAACGGCAAGGCGGCGGCAGTGGCCTATGCGCGCCACGGCGCGCGCGTGGTGGCGGTCGACCTCGCGCCCGAGGCGGCCGCGGTGACGCGGGACCTGATCCGCGCCGAAGGCCTCGACGCCATCTCGGTGGCCGCCGACGTGACGCGGCTGGCCGAGGTGCAAAACGCGGTGGACCGGGCCATCGCGCACTACGGCCGCATCGACGTGCTGCACAACAACGTCGGCATCACCTCCCAGGGCGGCCCGGTGGAAACCAGCGAGGACACCTGGGACCGCGTGATGGCGGTCAACGTCAAGAGCATGTTCCTGACCTGCAAGTGCGTGCTGCCGCTGATGGAGGCGCAGCAGGCCGGCGCCATCGTGAACATCGGCGCGCTCGGCGGCGTGCGCTGGACCGGCTACGCCTATTGCGCCTACGCGGCATCGAAGGGCGCGGTCAATTCGCTCACGCAGAGCATCGCGCTGCAATACGCGGCCAAGGGCATTCGCGCCAACTGCATCCTGCCCGGCGTGATGGACACGCCCCACATCTACGGCCAGATCGCGGGCTTCTACGCCAGCACCGACGAGATGGTGGCGGCCCGCAATCGCCTGTCGCCCACCGGCCGGATGGGCGACGGCTGGGACGTGGCCAACGCCGCCGTCTTCCTCGCCTCCGACGAGGCGCGCTACATCAATGGCGTGGAACTGCTGGTCGACGGCGGCCTGCACGCACGCTGCAACTGAGCCCTCGCGGCCAAGGGTTCGCCCACACATCAAAATCCATCAGATTGCCGATTTGCGCCCCGGGCCCGCGACCCCTATGGTTCGGTCCGGGCGCAGCAAAGTCGGCTTTGGCGTCGCGCCACGAATACCAAACCAGGAGACAAGCCATGGATCACCCGATTTCCCGCACACGCCGCGGCATTCTGCGCACCCTTTCAGCGCTGCCCGCCGCAGGCATCGCGAGTGCCTTTCCCCGCCTGGCGCAGGCGGCGCCCGAGTTCGTCTTCAAGTACGGCAACAACCTGCCGGTCACGCATCCGCTGAACATCCGCGGCCAGGAGGCCGCCGCGCGCATCCTGGCCGAGAGCAACGGACGGCTGGAAGTGAAGATCTTCCCCAACAACCAGCTCGGCGGCGACACCGACATGCTGGCCCAGGTGCGCAGCGGCGGCCTCGAGATCTTCAACCCCGGCACGATGGTCATCGCCACCCTGGCGCCGATCAGCGCGATCACCGCGGTCGGCTTCGCCTTCTCCAACTACGACCAGGTCTGGGGCGCGGTCGACGGCAAGCTGGGCGACAGCATCCGCGCCGCCTTCGCCAAGGCCGGGCTCCACACCTTCGAGCGCATGTGGGACAACGGCTTCCGCCAGGTCACGACCAGCACGCGGCCGGTGGCCACGGCGGCCGACCTGGGCGGCATGAAGATCCGCGTGCCGGTGAGCCCGATGGGGATCTCGATGTTCAAGTCGCTGTCGGCCTCGCCCACCAGCCTGCAGTTCAGCGAGGTCTATTCCGCGCTCCAGACCCGCGTGGTCGACGCCCAGGAGAACCCGCTGGCGATCGTGCAGACCGCCAAGCTCTACGAGGTGCAGAAGTACTGCTCCGTCACCAACCACAGCTGGGACGGCTACCACATCGTGGTCAACGGCCGCGCCTGGCGCAGCCTGCCGGACGACCTGAAGACGATCATGGCGCGCGCCTTCAACGAGGCCGGGCTGCAGCAGCGCGACGACCTGCGCAAGCTCGACAAGACGCTGCAGGGCGACCTGGCCGCCAAGGGGCTGGCCTTCAACAACGCCGATCCGCAGACATTCCGCGAACAGCTGCGCAAGGCCGGCTACTACACCGAATGGAAGGGCAAGTTCGGCGACGAGGCCTGGGCCCTGCTCGAGTCGTCGGTCGGCAAGGTGTCCTGATGCACGCCGGCGTGGTGGGGCTTCCCGCACAGGTGCCGGCGCGCGGCTGGCGATCGGCACTGGGTCCGCTGGAGCACGGACTGGGCCTGATGGTCGAGACGCTGGCCGGCGCGCTGGTGCTGGCGGAAGTGGCCCTGCTGCTCTGCGGCGTGATCGCGCGCTATGTCTTCCATGCGCCGCTGGTCTGGTCCGACGAGCTCGCCTCGATCCTGTTCCTCTGGCTGTCGATGCTGGGCGCCGTGGTGGCGCTGCGGCGCGGCGAGCACATGCGCATGACCGCCTTCGTCGCCAAGGCTTCGCCGGGCGCCCGGGCCTTCCTCGATGTCTTCGCGGTCGCGGCCGCGCTGGCGTTCCTGCTGCTGATCGCCCATCCGGCCTACGCGTACGCCTCCGAGGAGGCGGTGATCGTCACGCCGGCCCTGGAGATCAGCAACGCCTGGCGCGCCTTCGCGCTGCCGGTGGGCACGGCGCTGATGGCGCTGATCTGCGTGCTCCGGCTGCTGCGCTTCGACAACGTACGCGTGGCAGTGCTCGCGCTGGGCTCGGTGGCGGCACTGGTGCTCCTGCTCTGGCTCGCCGGTCCGCTGCTGATGCCGCTCGGCAAGCTCAACCTCGTGATCTTCTTCGTCGGCATCGTCGGCGCCTGCGTGTTCGCGGGCGTGCCGATCGCGTTCTCGTTCGCGCTCGCCACCTTCGGCTTCCTGGCGCTGACCACGCGCACGCCGATGCTGGTGATGGTCGGCCGCATGGACGAGGGCATGTCGCACCTGATCCTGCTGGCGATCCCGCTGTTCGTCTTTCTCGGGCTGCTGATCGAGATGACCGGCATGGCGCGGGCCATGGTGCAGTTTCTGGCCAGCCTGCTCGGCCATGTGAAGGGCGGTCTGAGCTACGTGCTGATCGGCGCGATGTACCTGGTGTCGGGCATCTCGGGCTCCAAGGCGGCCGACATGGCGGCCATCGCGCCGGTGCTGTTCCCGGAAATGAAGAAGCGCGGCGCCAGGCCCGGCGACCTGGTGGCGCTGCTGGCGACCACCGGCGCACAGACCGAGACCATTCCGCCCTCGATCGTGCTGATCACGATCGGCTCGGTCACCGGGGTGTCGATCGCGGCGCTCTTCACTGGTGGCCTGCTGCCGGGCGTGGTGCTCGGCCTGGCGCTGTGCGCCGTGGTCTGGTGGCGCTACCGCGACGAGGACCTGAGCCAGGTCGAGCGCCATTCCCTGCGTTCGGTCGGCCGCGCCTTCGCGATCGCGCTGCCGGCGGTGGCGCTGCCCTTCGTGATCCGCGCCGCGGTGGTCGAGGGCGTCGCGACCGCCACCGAGGTGTCGACCATCGGCATCGCCTACTCGGCGCTGGCCGGGATCCTGATCTACCGCCAGTTCGACTCCAAGCGGCTGCCGCGCATGCTGGTGGAGACCGCGACGCTGTCGGGCGCCATCGTCTTCATCATCGGCGCGGCGACCGCGATGGCCTGGGGCCTCACGCAGTCGGGCTTCGCCCAGGACCTGGCACAGGCGGTGGCAGCGCTGCCGGGCGGACGCTTCGCCTTCATCGTCGTGTCGCTGCTCGCCTTCGTGGTGCTGGGCAGCGTGCTCGAAGGGATTCCCGCGATCGTGCTGTTCGGCCCGCTGATGTTCCCGATCGCGCGCGCGGTCGGCGTGCACGAGGTGCAGTACGCCATGATCGTCGTGCTGGCCATGGGCGTCGGCCTGTTCGCGCCGCCCTTCGGCGTCGGCTACTACGCGGCCTGCGCGATCGGCAAGGTGGATCCGGTCGAAGGCATCCGCCCGATCTGGGGCTACATGGCGGCGCTCGTCGTCGGCCTGCTGCTGGTTGCGGCCGTGCCCTGGATCTCCATCGGCTTCCTCAAGACCTGACGGCCCCCTGGCCGCCCCCATTTCTTTTCCGGAGCAACAGACCATGAGCCGCTTTCTCGGCCAGATTCGCCAATTGGGCTATGTGGTGCACGACATCGAAGCCGCGATGGACCAATGGAGCCGCACGCTCGGCGTCGGGCCCTGGTTCTACAACCCGAGGGTGCCGATCGAGAACTACCGCTACCGGGGCGAGGCGCACGCGCCGCACAACTCGGTGGCGCTGGCCAACTCGGGCTTCGTGCAGGTGGAGTTGATCCAGACCCGCAACGATGTTCCGTCGATGTACCGCGACTTCCTGCAGGCCGGCCGCACCGGGCTGCAGCACGTGGCCTACTGGACCGAGCACTTCGACGACGACCTGGCGCGGCTGCAGGCGCAGGGCTTCGCGCCGGTGATGAGCGGCGAGGTGGGCGCGCAGGGCCGCTTCATCTACTTCGACACCGAGTTCCATCCCGGCACCGTGATCGAGCTGTCGGAGGTCGCCGGTCCGAAGGGCCGGATGTTCGACCTGATCCGCCGCGCCTCGGAAGACTGGGACGGCCAGGACCCGGTGCGGCCCTTTCCCGACCTGGCGCGGCTGTGAGGGCCAGCGACGAAGCGAGCGGCGATCGCCTGCGGGCGCGCTACCTGGTCGAGACCCCGCTCGATCCGGCCGCCGTGGCCGAGGTCATGGCGGGCGAGCAGTCCTGCGGCACCTTCGCCCGCGTCGAAGGCGAGACCGATGCGCTGCGGCTGCGGGCCCGCGCCAGCGTCCTGGCGATCGAGGAACTCGAGCCGGCGCAGGCACCGAGCCTGCCCAACGCCTGGCTGTCGCGCAAGCAAGGCGGCGGACCCTGGCGGCGGGCCCGCATCGACATCTCCTTCCCCATCGCCAACATCGGCGCCAACCTGCCGACGCTCGCCGCCACCGTGGCCGGCAATCTGTACGACCTCGGCGAAGTGACCGGGATGCGGCTCGAATCGCTGCAGTTCCCCGCCGCCTACCGCAGCCGCTTCGAGCCGCCGCAGGTGGGCATCGCCGGCACCCGCCGCGCCACCGGCGTCGCCGCGGGCGCGCTGGTCGGCACCATCGTCAAGCCCAACGTCGGCTTCTCGGCCGCCGAGACCGCCGAACTGGTCGCCCGGCTGTGCGCGGCCGGGGTCGACTTCATCAAGGACGACGAGGTCTGCGCGAACCCCGACCATGCGCCGCTGGCCGTACGCGTGCCGGCGGTGATGGCGGTCGTGCGTGCCCACGCGCAGCGCAGCGGCCGGCAGGTGATGGTGGCCTTCAACATCACCGACGAGGCCGATGCGATGCGCCGCCACGCCGACCTGGTGCTGCGCGAGGGCGGCAGCTGCGTCATGACGAGCCTGAACTGGTGCGGCTTCTCCGCCGTGCAGGCGCTGCGCCGCCACACGCCGCTGGCGCTGCACGGGCACCGCAACGGCTACGGCGCGATGTCCCGGCATCCGGCGCTGGGCATGGGCTTCCAGGCCTACCAGGCGCTGTGGCGGCTGGCCGGCGTCGACCACATGCATGTGCACGGGCTGCAGGGCAAGTTCGCGCAGGACGACGCCGAGGTGATCGCCTCGGCGCACGACTGCCTGGCGCCGCTGACCGCGGCGCTCGACGACCGCGTCATGCCGGCCTTCTCGTCCGGCCAATGGGCCGGCACCGTGCCCGCCACCTGGCAAGGCGTCGGCAGCGACGACCTGCTCTTCATGTCGGGCGGCGGCATCCTGGCGCATCCGATGGGCCCGGCGGCGGGCGTGGCCAGCATCCGCCAGGCCTGGGCTGCGGCGCGTGCCGGCACGCCCCTCGAGGAAGCCGCGCGACAGGCACCGGAGCTTGCCGCCGCCCTGTCCTTCTTCTCGAAGGCCTGACGCCGATGGTCCCCCCCGCCGCGGCGCCGCGCATCGCCTTCTATGGTGACGACTTCACCGGCGCCACCGACACGCTGGCGACGGCTGCGCAGGCCGGGCTGCGCAGCAGGCTCTTCCTGCGCCTGCCGACGCCGGCGCAGCGGGCGCGCGCCGGCCCGCTGGACTGCCTGGGCCTGGCCGGCGCGGCGCGCGCGATGACGCCGTCCGAGATGGCGGCCGAACTCGCGCCGGTGGCCGATTTCTTCCGCGCCTCCGGTGCCCGGCTGCTGCACTACAAGGTCTGCTCGACCTTCGACAGCGCACCCGGCACCGGCAACATCGATGCCGCCGTCCGCGCGCTGCTGCCGGCTTCCGGCCACGCCTGGGCCGCGATCGTCGGCGGTCAGCCGAACCTCGGCCGCTACTGCCTGTTCGGCAACCTGTTCGCCTYGGCCGGCAGCGGCGGCGAGGTGCATCGCATCGACCGCCATCCGACCATGAGCCGGCACCCGGTCACGCCGATGCACGAAGCCGACCTGCGCCGTCACCTGGCCTTGCAGGGCCTGGATGCCACGCTCGTTCCCTGGCCGACCTGCGCGCAGGGCGGCGACGCCTTGCGCGCCCGGGTGGCGCAAGCGCTGGCTGGCCGGCCGCGCGCCCTGCTGTTCGATGTCGGCGAAGAGCGAGACCTGGCGCTGATCGGCGCCGAGTTGGACCGCCACGCCACCGAAGCGCCGCTCCTCGTGGTCGGAAGCAGCAGCGTGATGCGCGCAGCGGCGGCGCATCCGGCAGCCGGTCGCCCGACGCACGGCGGTTCCGGCGCGCCGCCGGTGGAGATCGGCCCGGCGCGCGGCCCGGTGCTGGTGCTCGCCGGCAGCCTGTCGCCGATCACGGCCCGGCAGGTGGCGGCCGCCCGGTCCTACGACAAGGTTCAACTGGACCCGCAGCGCCTCGTCGAGGCGGACGGCGCCGCGCTGCAGGCCTGTGCCCGCGAGCTGTCGGCGAGGCTCTCGCGAGGCCGCCATGTGCTGGCCTGCACCGCGGTGGCGCAAGGCATGGAGGGTGCCCGGGCGGCGCTGCCCGCACGGGCGGTCGCCGAAGCCACGGCCGCCCTGCTCGCCGCCGTCCTGGCCGCCACGCCGCTCGGCCGCGTCGGCATCGCCGGGGGCGACACCTCCAGCCATGCGGTGCAGGCACTCGACGCCTGGGGCTTGTCCTTCCACGGCGCGCTGGCGCCCGGCGTGCCGTTGTGCCGCCTGCACAGCGACCGTGCCTCCCTCGACGGGCTGGAGCTGATGCTCAAGGGGGGGCAGATGGGCGAGGACGATCTGTTCGAGATACTGATCGCCGGGCAGGGATGACAGCGTGCCTACGCATTCACCTTCGGGTAGGAGGATCGGTCTCGCCGAGCAGGAACCCGATGGCGCTGCGCCACCAGGCATCGTCCACGTACCGGATCCAGTCGTTGTGGTCGGCGGCCCGGACCACCTCGAGCCGCTTGGGCCCGGGCAGCGCTTCGTACAGCGCCGTGCCGAAGCGGGCGGGCACGATGCGGTCGCGCTCGGCGACGGCCACCAGCACGGGGCGCCCGATCGACGCGAGGTGGGCGGCGCTGTCGTAGCGATCGCGCAGCAACCAGCTCACCGGCAGCCACGGATAGTGGTGGGCCGCGACGTGTTCGAGGGTGTCCCACGGCGTGATGAGCATCAGGGCCGTGACCTTCTCGCGTTGACTCACGGCAGCCGCGGATGCCACGCCGGCGCCCAGCGATTCGCCGACGAGCAGCAAGGGCGGGCCGTGCAGCCGATGCGCCAGCGCAATGGTCCGCTCGGCATCCCCTACCAGGCTGGCCTCGCCCAACGCACCGTCGCGCGGTCCGTAGGCCGGGTATTCGGCCAGGATCACGCGCAGCCCGAGGCGGGTCAGCGCCGTGGCGTAGTAGCCGCGATGCCCGGCATGGCCCGCATTGCCGTGGAACACGATGACCGTGCCCCGCGCCAGTCCCGCAGGCTGCGCCACCAGGCCCCGAAAGTCGTCATCGGCCGGCCAGGCGGCGAGCCCGGCAGACACCATCTCGGCGCCTTGCGCCCGGGCCGGGTAGTAGAGAAGGCGGTCCTGAAACATGGCGGGCGCTGCCATCGCGATCGCGCAGGCGGTGGCGAGCCAAAGCACGATCGCGGCGGGTTTCATCTTCGTTCGGTGCGGAGCTTCGACGGTGAATTATCGTTTCGTCGGTCCGGTGCGACGGCCGCGTCCGCAGGCGCAGTCGCGCGCGGGGACATCAGGGCTTGACGATACGCCCGCCGTTCGCATCGACCACGGCCTCCCCATCCTCCTTGGCGAAGGCGCCCTGTTGCGGGCGCGGCAGGATGTCGAGCACCGCTTCGGAGGGCCGGCACAGCCGTGTGGCCAGCGGCGTCGCCACGATCGGCCGGTTGATCAGGATCGGGTGCGCCAGCATGAAGTCGATCAATTGCGCGTCGGACCACTTCGGGTCGCCCAGCCCGAGCTCTTCGTAGGGCGTGCCCTTCCGGCGCAGCAGCTCGCGCACCGGGATGCCCATGGCGGCGATCAGCTGCTCGAGCGTGGCGCGATCGGGCGGGTTCTTCAGGTACTCGATGATCGTGGGCTCCTGGCCCGTGTTGCGGATCAGCGCCAGCACGTTTCTCGAGGTGCCGCACGCGGGGTTGTGATAGATCGTGATGTTGCTCATGTCGTTGATGCCAGGGGTTCAGGAAATGGAAGAGGACGGTGTTCGCCGGGTTGGATGGCCGTCGCGACCGGAGGACGGCCCGGCCCCACGCCGGATTCAGAAACCGTTGTAGCGACCCGGCTTGTGGTTCAGCGCAAGGATCAGGTTGACCACCACCGCGCTCAGGATCGACCAGGCGATGCGCGACGGCTCGACGAACAGCAAGGCGGTCGCCACGATGACGCAGTCGGTCGCCATCTGCACATAGCCGGCCCGCCAGCCGTGTCGCTCCTGCAGGTAGGCCGCAAGAATACCGATGCCTCCGAGGCTCGCCTTGTGGCGGAACAGCACCAGGAAACCCGTGCCGAGCAGCACACCCCCCACCACGGCCGCATAGGCGGGATGCACGGACTGGACCGCGAGCATGGACGGCGCCAGGTTGGTGAGCAGCGAGAGCACGGCGACGGCGGCAAAGGTCTTGCCGGCGAACGCCCATCCCAGCCGGCGCACGGCCAGCCAGTAGAAAGGCAGGTTGAGGAGGAAGAAGGCGCTGCCGAAATCGACGCCGCTCGCATAGTGGACGAGGAAGGCCATCCCGGACACCCCGCCCGTCAGCAAGCCCGCGCTCTGGTAGAGCGTCAGTGCCAGGGAAATCATGAGCGTCGCGGAGGCGATCGCGATGACATCGTCGGTCTTCGCGTGGCGCTGGCTCGCCACGCCTTCCTTGACGGGCGTATCCAGGGAGGCAGGTGGTGAATTGGTCATGGTGGCGCCATCTTCGGTGACTCCGCCCGGCCATGCAATTCGAATGCCCGGCCGGCCGATTCAGATCACCCGGAAGCCGTGCGTTCCGTCGGCCGCCAGCTGCGCCACCAGGCCGAACTCCCAATCGAGGTAGCCCTGCATCGCCTCGGCCGGCGCATCGGTGCCTTCATAGGGTCGGCGGTAGCGGTCGGTCGGCGGGGTCGCGACATGGTGCCAGCCGGTCTCGGCCGGCAGGCCGGCGGCAAACCATGCGGCATTGCCGCCCGTGAGCACCAGCACCTCGGCATCGCTGCGGCGGGCGTCGAGCAGCGCGCGCAGGTCGGCGGCGGCGAAGCGCGCGAGCAGGCTGCTGCCGCAGGTCAGCACATAGCGCCGCGCCGACGGGATGGCATCGAGCGCCTGCGCGAGCTGCGCCCGAATGGCGAACCAGGCGCCAGGAATATGCCGCTTCGCATGGTTGACGCCGGTCGTGACGTCGATGACCACGGTCTGTTCCGGCGCGGCGCCGAGCGCCTTCGCGAGTTCGTCCGCCGGGATTTCGGCCACCGGAGGCGGCTCCGGATGCAGCGGCGGCGCGATGCCGCGGACGCTGCGCGCCGCCTCGGCCTGCGCCTCGAGCACATAGACCTCCCAGCCCATCTGCGCCAGCCAGGAGGCGGTCATCGGCGCCCGCACGCCATCGGCGTCGGCCAGCACGATGCGCGCGCCTCGCACTGGCACATGGTGGTCGGTCTCCTGCACCAGCTGGCCGCCGGGCGCACTGGCGAAGCCCGGCAGGTGCCCGGCCTCGTATTCTTCCGGCGTCCGGACATCGAAGCGGTAGACAGTGCGGTCCGGCGCTTCGAGGGTCGCCAGCGCATCGAAGACGATCCACCGCACGCCGGCACGCCGGGCGACTTCGGCTACGCGCGCCTGTGCAATGGCGCGATGGGCTTCGCCCGGTGCGGGCGCCGCGCGCGACGCACCGTGGTCCAGCACCTGCCCGGCGAGCTTCCAGCCGATGGTCCCGTTGCGCAGCGCCGCGACCGGATTGGGCAGACCTGCATTCACGAGCGACTGGGTGCCGATGATGCTGCGCGTGCGGCCCGCGCAGTTGACGATCACCCGCGTGGCGGGGTCGGGGGCGAGTTCGCGCACGCGCAAGACCAGCTCCGCGCCGGGCACGCTGGTCGCGGTCGGGATGCTCATCGTCTGGTACTCGTCGAAGCGGCGCGCGTCGACCACCACCACGTCGGCGCGGGCGTCGATCAATGCCTTGACCTCCTGCGCCGACAGCGAGGGCGTGTGCCGCTCGTGCTCGACCAGTTCGCCGAAAGCCTTGCTCGGCACGTTGACGTCCCGGAACAGCTCGCCGCCGGCGCCGCGCCAGCCCTCGAGTCCGCCCTCGAGCAGGTGCACGCGGGTGTAGCCCATCGCGGCCAGCCGGCGCGCGGCGCGCGGCGCGAGGTCGACGCCATCGTGCGCACCGTAGACCACGACCCGCGTGTCGCGGCGCGGAATGCGGCGCCAGGCATCGAGCTCGATCCGCGACAGCGGAAGGTTCGCGGCCCACAGCGGGTGGGCCTGCGCGAAAGGATCTTCCTCGCGCACGTCGAGCAGCGCGATCTCCTCGCGGGCGATGAGCTTCGCGCGCACCGAGGCGACGGAAAGGATCGGAAAGCCGGCGTCTTCCGCGCGCGGGCTGCGAGTCTCGGCAAGGGTGGCGGTCATGGTCGTTCAAGGGTCGTCGAATCGGCCCCGGAGTATCGCGCCAACGCGGCGGCCAGCGCCTCCCGGCCCGCAGCCACCCGCACCGCATCGTTCTGCGGCGTGTGGATGCGGCTGCACAGCACGTCGCGATAGTGGCGCTCCAGGGGGTTCTGGCGCGCGAGGCCGTGGTTGCCGCTCAGTTGCAGCGCCAGTTCGACGGCGCGGATCGCCTGGTTCGTGACGCTGTACTTCAGCAGCCCGCTCTCTGTCGACGAAGGCGCCTGGCCGGCATCGACCCGCGCCACCGCATGGTCGAGCGACACGCGGTTGCTGCGCAGCAAGGCCTCGATCTCGCCGACCGTCTCCTGGACGCGCGGCAGGCTGGCGAGCGCCGCGCCCAGGCCGCTCGGCGCGCGCCGGTTGAGGAAGCCGAGCAGCCAGTCGCGCGCCGCCCGCGCGACCGCGTCGTAGAGCGTGCCCAGCAGCACCACCATCCAGGCCTGCTGCGTCGCATGGGCATCGACGTCGGTCTGGCTGCCGGCGTCCGGTGCCCAATCGGCCGGGGCGCGCAGGTCGACCGCATGGTCGAGCGGAAGGGCGACGTCCTCGAAGATCACCTCGTGGCTGCCCGATGCGCGCAGGCCCAGGTGGTCCCAGCTCGCCACCACGCGAACGCCCGCTGCGTCGCGCGGAACCAGGAAGACGCCGACGCGCGGCTCGGGCTCGTCCGTGCGGCCCCACACCGACAGCCAGCGCAGCCCCTCGATGCCGGTCGTGTAGAGCTTGTGGCCGCAGAGCGTCCAGCGCTCGCCGTCGCGGCGCGCGGTCGTGGCCGGCAGGCCGCCGCGGGCCGGCGATCCGAGCGCCGGCTCCACGCGCAACGCGTTGATCAGGGCGCCGTCGCGCACCGCGTCGCCCAGCACGCGCTCGCGCAAGCGGGCGGGCCAGCGGCTGTCGGTGCGGCCGATCGCGTGGTGCTGCAGCCAGGTCATGGCGAGGATCAGCGCGGTCGCCGGCTCGCCGTAGGCCACCGCGGCGAGCACGCGGCGCGCGTCCTCGAGCGATGCGCCGCCGCCGCCGCAGGCGCGCGGCGCGACCAGCGCGATCAGCCCGTGATCGTGCAGCGCCATGAAATTGCCGCGCGGGAAGGCGCCGCTTCGGTCATGGTCGGCCGCGGTCTCGGCAAAGCGCGCCGACAGGCGCTCGAGCAGCGCATCGTCTTCGTGGGGTGGCACCGGCAGGCGGCGCAGGACTTGGGAACTCATGGGGCCGAACCTTAGCCGCCACCCGGCGTGCGCGAAACAACGCAAGCCGCATATGCAAACTCGAAATCCTGCGTTCGCCCCGGCCGGCATGCGCAGTACGGTCACGCTTCTCCCGCACCACACGAAAGACGCCAGCCCATGACATCTCGATCCAGCAACGCAGCGCCGAGCGCATGGTCGCGCCGCCGCTGGCTGCAGTCGGCCGCAGCGGCCGCCGGCCTCGGCGCCCTCGGCCCGAAGGCCAGCGCCGCGGCGCCCACAGCCGCCGACCTGTCCGGCCTGACGCTGCGCATCGGCACCTACAAGGGCCTCTGGCGGCCGCTGATCGAGGCCTCGGGCCAGGGCCGAACGCCCTACAAGGTCGACTGGCGCGAACTGAACAACGGCGTGCTGCACATCGAGGCCATCCAGGGCGACGCGCTGGACCTGGGCTCGGGCAGCGAGATCCCGGCCACCTTCGCGGCGCGGCAGAAGGCCAAGGTGCGCTTCATCGCCGTGATCCACGAAGACCTGAACAACCAGGCCACACTGGCGCGCAAGGACGCGCCGATCCGCTCCATCGCCGACTTCAAGGGCAAGCGCGTGGGCTACGTGCGGGCCACCACCGCCCACTACTACCTGAGCAAGCAGCTCGCGGAAGTCGGGCTCTCGTTCAACGACATCCAGCCCATCAACCTGAGTCCGGCCGATGGCCTCTCGGCCTTCGCACGCGGCGATCTCGACGCCTGGGCGATCTACGGCTACAACGGCCAGCTCGCGCGCACGCAGTACGGCGCGCGAACGATCAAGACCGGCAAGGGCTATCTCTCGGGCAACTTCCCGGTCTATGCCAATCCGCGCGCGGTGGACGACCCGTTGCGCCACGCCGCGATCACGGACTTCCTGCTGCGGCTGCAGCGCGCCTACGCATGGGCCAACGACAACTACCTGGACTACGCCAAGGCGCAATCGGCCGAGACGCGGGTGCCGGTGGGCGACCTGATCGAACTGTTCAACGGCCGCAGCAACGACTACGCGCTCGGCCCCGTCACCCAGGGCGTGCTGCGCAGCCACCAGGAAGTGGCCGACACCTTCCTGAAGCTCGGCGTGCTCGACGGCCCGGCCGACGTCGCCCCGCTGTGGGACCGCAGCTTCGGCGCCGCGCTGTCGCGCGGCAACCCGGCCTGATCCCCTTCCTTTTCACTTTCACCTTTTCATTGCAAGCAAGGACACCCTCATGAGCGACATCGAATTCATCGGCATGATCCAGGCCCGGAAGGTCTCGGAGATCCACCCCGCGCGCGGCACCGCGATCGACCGAGACTACGTGCGCGCCTTCGCGCAGGCCCATGAACAGGCCGGCTTCGACCGCGTGCTGGTGCCTCACCATTCGACCAGCCCCGATGCCACGCTGACCGTGGCCTACGCCGCGTCGGTCACCGAGCGCATCCACTTCATGCTGGCGCACCGGCCCGGCTTCGTCGCGCCGACGCTGGCCGCGCGGCAGTTCGCCTCGCTCGACCAGTTCAGCGGCGGCCGGCTCGGCGTGCACTACATCTCCGGCGGCTCCGACGAGGAACAGAAGCGCGACGGCGACTGGCTCGACCACGACCAGCGCTACGCCCGCACCGACGAGTACCTCGACGTGCTGCGCAAGGTGTGGACCCTGGACAAGCCCTTCGACCACGAAGGCGCCCACTACCGGTTCAAGGATGCCTTCTCGGAAGTGAAGCCGCTGCAGTCGCTGAACGGCCGGCCGCATGTGCCGGTCTACTTCGGCGGCGCTTCCGAAGCCGCGATCCCGGTCGCCGGAAAGCATGCGGACGTCTATGCGCTGTGGGGCGAATCGCTGGCCCAGGCGCGCGAACTCACCGGGCGCGTGCGCGCCGAAGCCGCGAAGCACGGGCGCAGCCTGCGCTTCTCGGTCTCGTTCCGTCCGATCCTCGCCGACACCGAGGCGAAGGCCTGGGAACGGGCCGACCACATCCTGGCCGAGACCCGGCGCCTGCGCGTGGTGCAGGGCTTCGGCCGCGGCGGTCCGCTGCAGAGCGAGGGCGCGAAGCGCCTGCTGGCGGCGGCCGAGAAAGGCACGCGGCTCGACAAGCGCCTCTGGACCGCCGTGGCCCAGGAGATCGGCGGCCGCTCGAACAGCACCGCGCTGGTCGGCACGCCCGAGCAGGTGGCCGACGCCCTGCTCGACTACCACGCGCTCGGCGTGACGACCTTCCTGATCCGCGGCTTCGATCCGCTCGAGGACGCCATCGACTACGGGCGCGAGTTGATCCCGCGCACGCGCGAACGGGTGGCGCAGCGCCTGTCCGCGCAGCGCCAGGCGGCCTGAGCGCTCGATGCACCCCCGTGCCCGAAGGATCAGAATGAGCGCCGTATTCGACATCGCCCGCGGCGGGGAGCGCCCCCGCACCCGCCTCGCCCTCAACCCGAACCCGCAGCAGAAGTACTGGTTCGACCCACCCGCACCGCGCGCCAGCGTCGAGGCCGAGCGCCGGCATCGGCAGGAGCGGCTGGCCGGCGCCTTCCGCCTGTTCGCGCGCTTCGGCTTCGCGCAGGGCCTGGCCGGCCACATCACGGCGCGCGACCCCGAGCTGCTCGATCACTTCTGGGTCAATCCGCTGGGCGTGCATTTCTCGCGCATCAAGGTGTCGGACCTGCTGCTGGTCAACGCCAGGGGCGAGACCGTGATCGGCGAGCGTCCGCTCAACAAGGCGGCCTTCGCGATCCATGCCGCGATCCACGCGTACAACCCGAAGATCGTCGCCGCCGCGCACACGCACTCGACCTACGGCAAGGCCTGGTCGACGCTGGGCCGAAAGCTCGACACGCTCACGCAGGACGCCTGCGTGTTCCACGACGACCATGCGCTGTTCGACGACTTCACCGGCATGGTGGTGGACGAAAGCGAGGGCCTGCGCATCGCCAGGGCGCTGGGCGACCGCAAGGGCGCGATCCTCAAGAACCACGGCATCCTGAGCGCGGGCCCCAGCGTGGAGGCCGCGGCCTGGTGGTACATCGCGCTCGACAACGCCTGCCACACCCAGCTGCTGGCCGAAGCCGCCGGCAAGCCGCAGCCGATCGCCGAGGCTGTCGCACGCCACACGCACGGGCAGATCGGCGGGCCCGAGGGCGCGCTGCATGCCTTCGAGAGCCTTTACGAAGGGCTGGTCGAGGCCGAGCCCGAACTGCTTGACTGAACCAGAGAGTCCCTCCCCGCCATGAAACACACCTCCCTTTCGCGCCGCGGCGTGCTGCGTGCCGGCGGCGCCGCCGCGGTCATCGCCTCCAGCGGCCTGATCGCCACGCGCGCCTGGTCGCAGCAGCGCAAGCTGAGCTTTGCATGGAACGCATCCGCCTTCTGCCTCTCGCCGGTGGTGGTGGCGCAAGAGCGCGGCATCTTCGAGAAGAACGGCCTGCAGGTCGAGCTGATCAACTACACCGGATCGACCGACCAGCTGCTCGAGTCGCTCGCGACGGAAAAGGCCGACGCGGCGGTGGGCATGATCCACCGCTGGCTCAAGCCGCTCGAATCGGGCTTCGACGTCAAGATCGTCGGCAGCTCGCACGGCGGCTGCGTGCGGCTGGTCGGCGTCAAGGAAGCCGGCGTGACCGACCTGCAAAAGCTCAGGGGCAAGACCATCGGCGTGTCGGACATCGCGAGCCCGGGCAAGAACTTCTTCTCGATCCTGCTCAAGAAGAACGGCATCGACGCCGACCGCGACGTCAGCTGGCGCCAGTACCCGGCCGACCTGCTCGACATCGCGGTCAACAAGGGCGAGATCCAGGCGATCGCGGATGGCGACCCGACGCTCTACCTGATCGAGAAGCGCAACAAGGGGCGCTACCAGGAACTGGCCACGAACCTCTCGGGCGAATACAAGGACAAGGTCTGCTGCATCGTCGGCGCGCGCGGCGAACTGGTGCGCAAGGAGAAGCCGGTGGTGGCGGCGCTGGTGCGCGCTATCGTGCAGGCCTCGGACTTCGTGGCCGAGAACCCCAACGAATCGGCCGGGCTGTTTGCGAAGTACTCGCCCAAGGTGCCGGTCGAGGACTTGCAGGCGCTGCTCGGCACGCTGACGCACGCCCATCACCCGGTCGGCAGGAAGCTGCGCGACGAGGTCGAGTTCTATGCCCGCGATTTCCGCTCGGTCGGCGTGCTGAAGCAGAGCACCGATCCGGCGCGGCTCGCCAACCACGTGTCGGTGGACGTGCTGGCATGACGACGGCCGCAAACATCCTCGACGCACCGCGGCCTCCGTCTGCGCCGTCACGCGTGCACGCCCGACGGGGCGCGCAGACCGACGCCACGCCGGCCGTGCTGCCCGAGCCCGCCGTCTCCGGCGTCTGGCGCACCGGCATCGTCGCGGCAGCCGCCTGGCTGGCACTCGGTGTGCTGACTGTCTATTGGCCCAATCGCGAAGTCGGCTTCAGCGACTGGAATTTCACGCGCGAGTTCGGGCTCGCCGCCATCGGGGTCGCGGCGGGGCTGCTGGCGGTGGTGCTGCTCGGCGCCCGCGCCGGGCCGATCGGCCGCAAGCTGCGCCCGGCCGGCCAGTGGCTCGTCGCCGCACCGGTCTTGCTCGCGCTGTGGGAGGTGCTCACGGCCAAGCTCGGCCTGCTGCCGCCGCCCTTCTTCGCGCCGCCGCAAAGCCTGCTCGACGTCGCCATCGAGGACTGGCGCCGGCTCGGCCTGTCGACCGCGCATTCGCTGCGGCTGCTGGCGCACGGCTTCGTGCTCGGCGCGCTGGTCGGCTTCGCCACCGGCGTGTGGATCGGCTGGTCGCGCATCGCGGGCTACTGGGTGCATCCGCTGCTGCGCTTCCTCGGGCCGGTGCCGGCGTCGGCGCTGCTCCCGCTGGCCTTCTTCTTCGCGCCCTCGAGCTACGCCGCCGCGGTGTTCCTGGTCGCGCTCGCGACCTTCTTCCCGGTGGCGGTGCTGAGCTGGTCGGGCGTGGCATCGGTCAACAAGAACTACTACGACGTGGCGCGCACGCTCGGTGCGCCGGAATGGTTCCTGGTGCTGCGCGTCGCGGTTCCGGCGGCATTGCCTCAGGTCTTCGTCGGCCTCTTCATGGGGCTGGGCGCATCGTTCTCGGTGCTGGTCACGGCCGAGATGATGGGCGTCAAGGCCGGCCTCGGCTGGTACCTGCAATGGGCCCAGGGCTGGGCCGCCTACGCCAACATGTACGCGGCGCTGCTGGTGATGGCCGTGCTGTGCTCGGGGCTGATCACGCTGCTCTTCGCGGTGCGCGACCGTGCGCTCTCGTGGCAGAAGGGGACGGTCAAATGGTAGCAACGACGAGCGCCGCGGCACCCCCGCCGACCGCGAACGCCGGCGCCGGGATCGCCATCCGGAACGTCAGCCACTGGTTCAAGCTGCCGACCGGCGTGCTGCAGGTGCTCGACGGCATCGACCTCGATGTGCGCCCGGGCGAGTTCGTCGCGCTGCTGGGGCCGAGCGGCTGCGGCAAGTCGACCCTGCTGCGGCTGGTGGCCGGGCTCGAGCCCGCGACCGCCGGCACGATCTCGCAGGACGGCGAGCCCATCACGCGGCCCGACCCTTCGCGCATCGTCGTCTTCCAGGACCCGACGCTCTATCCCTGGCGCAGCGTCTGGGACAACGTCGCGCTGGGCCCGCAGGCGCGCGGGCTGCTGAAGACGCAGCGCTCGCGCGTCGACGACGCGCTCCGGCGGGTCGGCCTCGGCGACTTCGCGAAGAGCTTCCCGCACCAGCTGTCGGGCGGCATGGCGCAGCGCGTCGCGCTGGCCCGGGCGCTGGTCAACGACCCGCGGCTGCTGGTGCTCGACGAGCCGCTGGGCAAGCTCGATTCGCTGACGCGGATCGCCATGCAGAGCGAGCTGGTGAGCCTGTGGCAGCGCGCCGGCTTCTCGGCGCTGCTGGTCACGCACGACGTCGAGGAGGCCCTGTTCCTGGCCAACCGCGTGGTCGTGCTGAGCGACCGGCCGGCACGCATCAGCGCGGAACTGGTGGTCGACCTGCCCTACCCCCGGCATCGCGGCCATCCGCGACTGGCGGAGCTCCGGCACGAGGCGCTGCGCCAGCTCGGACTCGACGCCACATGGTAGGTGGGGCTGGCGCCCGGATCGAGCGATGAGCGCAGCGGGTGTCGAATGGCTGAATCCGCTGATCGGACTGCTGGAGGGGGCGCAGTCGGGGCTGCTGCGCCTGCTCGCCGGGCTCGGCGTCGCCGGCAGCAGCCACGGCCAGCCGGCCTGGCCGTGGGCGCTGCGCCTGTCGGGCGAGAACCTGCTGATCGATCTCGGGCAGGCGCGGCGGCTGGCATTGACACTGGCGGTGCTCGCGCTGGCCGTGCTGATCGTCGCGATCGCGTGCTTCTGGCGGCGCCGGCGCTGGATTCTGGTTGCGGTGGTGCCGCTGCTGCTGGTTCTCGCGCCGTGGCCGGCCGCGCAGGTGGTGCTGGTGCCCGCCTACCCGACGAGCTTTCATCGCTCGCCCACGGGCTTCAGCGCCGAGTCCATCGCGCGCGGGCGCACGCTCTACGCGGCGCATTGCGCGGGCTGCCATGGGCTCGACGGGCGAGGCCAGGGTGCCCTCGCCGCCGCGCAGCCGGTGTGGCCCCCGGACCTCGCCGGGCCCCTGCTGTGGCGGCGCGCCGACGGCGACCTGCTGTGGCACGTGCGCCATGGCACGACCGATCGGCACGGCCGCACGACCATGCCGGCCTTCGCGCAGTTGACGGACGGCGACGCCTGGGCGCTGATCGACTTCATGAAGGCCCAGGGCGCGGGCCAGGGCCTGCGTGCCACCGGCGCCTGGCGCCAGCCGATCGGCTTTCCGGATGCCGAGGTGCGGTGCGAGGGGCGCGAACCGCGCCGGCTCGCGAGCTGGCGCGGACAGCGGGTGCGCATCGTCGCGGCCGGCGCGGGGGCCGATCCCCTCGAGGACCCGCGCCTGGTCACCGTCCGCCTCCAGCCCACCCACGAAGGCACATCGACGCGCTCGGCCGGGTGCATCGTCGAATCATCCGCCGCGTGGGATGCGTTCGCACTGATCGCCGGCACCGACTCGATGGACGGCACGCAACTGCTCGCGGACCGCGATGGCTGGCTGCGCGCGCGCAGCGCGCCGGGCGAAGCCGGCTGGTCGGAAGACGACCTTCTGTGCCGCACCGACACCGGCGCGCAACGCACAAAGGACGACACGCCGCGCGCCGACGGCCTCGGCGCGCTGATCGCGCGCATGGATGCCGAGCCGGTGCGCTTCCTCAAGGGCGGCTTCGTTCACTGAAGCCGCTCGCTATTTCCAACTCTCAAGGATCTCTCTGATGACACACTCCTCGCGCCGCCAATTCGTGGCCCGCACGCTCGCCGGCGCCGCGGCGATCGCCTTGCCGACCCCCTTCCTGCATGCGCAAACGCGCCCCGTGCTCAAGGCCGGCGACCAGAAGGGCGGACTGCGTGCGCTGCTCGAAGCCGCGGGCGAACTGGAAGGCCTGGGCTACGACATCCAGTGGTCGGAGTTCCCCGCCGCAGCGCCCTTGGCCGAGGCGCTCAATGCCGGGGCCGTCGACTCGGGCCCGATCGGCGATGCGCCGCTGGTCTTCGCCCTCGCGGCGGGCACGCGCGTCAAGGCCATCGGTGCCAACCGCTCCGACGCCTACGGCACGGCCGTGCTGGTGCGGCCCGATTCGCCGCTGAAGACGGCGGCCGATCTCAAGGGCAGGAGCATCGCCACCAACCGCGGCTCGATCGGCCACTTCGTCACGCTCAAGGCCATCACCGCCGCCGGCCTCCGCCCGGAAGACGTGACCCTGCGCTTCCTCGCACCCGCCGATGCCAAGCTGGCCTTGACGCAGGGCTCGGTCGATGCCTGGGCCACCTGGGAGCCGTACACCGCGCTGGCGGAAACCAGCCGGCATGCGCGCGTGCTGGTGAGCGGACGGGGCCTGCTGCCCGGCCTGAGCTACCTGGCCGCAACCGACGAGGCGATCGCCGCCAAGCGGCCGGTGCTGCAGGACTTCCTGCAGCGCGTGGTGAAGGCCCAGGCCTGGTCGTACCGTCATGTCGACGCCTTCTCGGCCACGCTCGCGAAGATCATCGGCATCCCGCCCGAGGCCGCGAAGCTCCAGTTCGAGCGCCGCCAGCAGCGGTGGGTGCCCATCGACGCGCAGGTGATCGCCGACCAGCAGCGCACCGCGGACTTCTATCATCAGGTGGGCCTGATCAGGCAGCCGCTGGATGTGCGCCCGACCTTCGACACCGGCTTCGCGACCGGGGCCTGATCGGGCCGGCCGGCCACCGGCCTCCCGCCTCAGCGATCCAGCAGGTTGGCAACGCCCGCATTCGCGTAGCCGGAGACGAAGGGCTTGCGCTGCCCGTCGCCGGTGAACACGCTGCGCTGAATGGTGCCGATGTTGCCGCCATAGACGTGCACGCTGACCGACACCCGGTCATCGAAAGCGTTGCTCACGCGATGGATATCTCCGACCGTGGGCGAGACGGCTTCCACCTGGCCCGGCACGAGCCGAACAGGCTCGCCCTGCGGCGCCGGAACTCCGTCCTGCATCGCGTAGGACTGCGCATTCTCCGCACCTCGCAGCATGCCCACGAGCCCCCATACCGTGTGGTCGTGCACCGGCGTCGCCTGGCCCGGGCCCCAGACGAAGGACACCACCGAGAAGCGTTCGGCCGCGTCCAGGTGCAACAGGTACTGCTGGTAGTACTGCGGATGGGGGCATGCATATTCGGGCGGCAGCCAGTCGTCGGTGGCGACGAGACGAGCGAGCAGCAAGCCGCCCTCGCGCAGGATGCGAGGCTCCTCGGGCTGCTGTTCGAGCAGTGCCGTCAGTGCCGACACGAAATCTCGAAGCGGGGCCAGTGCGGGCGTGGTGTTTGGCATGGCCGACGATGTTAGCAACGGCAGGCGGCCAGCGCAGCCGCCGGGGAAACAGGCGCACCGCCAGCGCGCCCACGCCCGATGCCGTCGCCAGCGCGGTCACGCCCATCCAGCCCCAGGACGGCAGCAGCAGCGCCGCCAGGGCGGATCCCGCGGCCATGCCGATGAACATGCCCGTGAACAGCACCGCGTTGAGCCGGCTGCGCGCCGCGGGCTCGATGCCGTAGACGATGGTCTGGTGCGCGATCAGCGTGGCCTGCACGCCGAGGTCGAAGCCGATCGCGCTGGCGGCCAGCAGCCACAGCTGGGCGTGGGACGACAGCAGCGGCATCAGCGCCATGGCCGCGAACGACAGCACGACCAGCCCGGCGCCGAGGCGGGTCACAAGTTCGGGCCCGCGGCTGTCGGCCAATCGACCGGCCAGCGGCGCGGCCAGCGCACCGGCGGCGCCGGCCAGCCCGAAGGCACCGGCCGCGGCACTGCCGAGATGGAAGGGCGCGCCGTGCAGCATCACGGCCAGGGTCGACCAGAAGGCGCTGAAGCCGATCGCCAGCAGGCCCTGCGCCAGCGTCGCCCGACGCAGCGCGCCATGGCGCCGCCACAGCGCGGCCAGCGAGCCCAGCAACGCGCCATAGGCCAGGTGCGTGGTGGGCCGGAAGCGGGGCAGGCCGCGCCAGGCCGCAGCACCGATCAGCGCGATGCTGGCCGCCGCCACCACGAACATCGCGCGCCAGCCGAAGTTCTCGGCCACGAAGCCGCTCACCACGCGCGACAGCAGGATGCCCAGCAGCAGCCCCGTCATCACCATGCCGACCACCTTGCCGCGATGCGACTCGGGTGCCAGCGTGGCGGCGGCGGGAACGATGTCCTGTGCCAGGGTGGCGGCCAGGCCGATCGCCAGGCTGGCCACCAGCAACAGCCCGATGCCCGGCGCGGCACCTGCCAGCAGCAGGGCCGCGCACAGCGCCGCCGCCTTCGCGAGGATGATGCGGCGGCGGTCGAAGCGGTCGCCGAGCGGCGCCAGCAGCAGGATGCCGAGCGCATAGCCCAGTTGCGTCAGCGTCGGCACGAAGCCGACCGCGCGGGTCGAGGCGCCGATGTCGGCGCCCAGCACGCCGAGCATCGGCTGGCTGTAGTAGATCGACGCCACCGCGAGTCCGGCGCCGGTGGCCAGCAGCAGGACCAGCGAAGCCGGCACTTGCCCGGGCGCCTGAAGGACGTCGCGGGCCGCGCCGGCATGCACTGCTTGAATGGAAGACATGGTGAAAACCCTTTATTTCTTGGATGAACTGGAGTTTGAATGCCATCGAATTCCTTTGGTAGCCGCYGCGAGCGCACAACAGTTATACGATTCACGCATACAACAATACTTCTCCAGCCATGCCACCGCCCGCACGCCCCACGTCCATCGCCGCGCCATCCGACCGCATCGAGCTGATGAAGACCTTCGTGCAGATCGTCGAGGCAGGGAGCCTGTCGGCCGCGGCGGCGCAGATGCGGACCACGCAGCCCACGGTCAGTCGCCGGTTGCAGGCACTCGAGCGCCTGCTCGGGGTGCGGCTGCTGCGCCGCTCCACGCACGCGATGAAGCTGACCGAGGACGGCGAGCGCTGCGTCGAGCGCGCCAGGGAGCTGATCGAGAGCTGGCAGGCGTTCGAGTCGGACCTGCGGGGCGACGAGGACGATCCCGAAGGCATGCTGCGCGTGGTGGCGCCGCACGCCTTCGGCCAGCAGTTGCTGGTCGGGCCGCTGGCCGACTACATCCGCCGCTATCCGCGGGTCAGCGTCGAATGGCTGCTGCACGACCGGCGGCCCGACTTCATTGCCGAGGGCGTCGACTGCGCGATCCAGGTCGGCGAAGTGAACGACCTGGGTGTTGTCGCCATCAAGCTCAGCGAAGTGCCCCGCATCGTGGTCGCCGCGCCCTCGGTGCTGCAGGGCTCGGCCGCGCCGACGCATGCCCGCGAGCTCGCGGGGCTACCCTGGCTCGCGCTGCGCACCTTCTACCGCACCGAGATCCTGCTGTCGCACGTGCGCAGCGGCGAGAGCTGCCGCGTGGCCCTGCGCCCGCGCCTGAGCACCGACAGCCTCTACGCCTTGCGCAGTGCCGCCGTGATGGGCATGGGCGTGTGCGTGGGGTCGACCTGGCTGCTGGCCGAGGACCTGGCGCAAGGCCGCCTGGTCCAGCTGGCACCCGAATGGCAGGCTGCCGCCCTGCCGGTGCACCTGGTCTATCCGCAAGCGCGGCTCCAGCCGCCGAAGCTGAAGCGCTTCATCGAGGCGATGCGCTTCCAGTGGCCGACGTAGGCGGGAACTCTCGGCATCGGAGCCGGCGGCTCAACTCTCGACAGCCGCACGCACCTGTTGCAGCAGCGTCCCGACGTACGGGTCCTCGATCGCCAGCGCCTGCAGCTGCGCCGCCAGTTGTTCGAGGTAGTCGCGATTGGTGCCCAGCACGCCTGTACCCCGGGCGATGCATGCAGCGGTCTGCTCCAGCGGGCATTCGCCGACGTGGTCGGGGTGCTGGGCGTTCGCCGCGAACACCAGCGCCGTGACCGTGCCCTGCGGCGTCTGCACCGGCAGCAGCGCCGGCGCGTAGCCGCCGCGGATCATCTCGCGCCGCCACAGGATCGCCGACTCGGCGTCGGCGCATGCCGCGTCGATGCGGAAGGCCAGTCCCTGGCAGTCGCCATCGCCGGGTTCCAGCGACAGCATCAGTCCGGGGTACTCGGGCGAGCCGCGGCCGATCGTCGCCCGGATGCTGAAGCGCCGCCGATGACCGGCCAGCGTCGCCAGCCGGATCTCGGCGAATCGGAACGCCGGATCCCACATCAGCGATCCGTAGCCGTAGACCCAGAGGTCGCGGGCGCCGACCGTCGCGCCGATGACCTCGCGCCGCGATGCTTCCAGCGCCTCGTCGGTCCAGCGCCAGTTGGCCGGCCGGCCAAGACCGCGCGCGCGCGCATCCCAGGCTGCCATGACCGCCGGCGTGGCGCGCAGCCCGGATCGCTCGGGTGACGTGATCCGCCCGCGCAAGCCGGGAACATGGACAAAGGCATCAGGGGTCATCGACTGCTCCTGGAGAGCGCCGGTCCCGGCGCGGCGAACTCCGATTCTTCTTGAACCTCAAGAACGTGACAGTGAAGCACATCCGGACATCCCGGAAGTTTGACGCACATCAAGAGCGGTGGTCGAATGCCACAGATCCTTGGTGCCGCGCGCCCCAAGGCCGACCTGACGGTCCATCGCAAGAAGCAGGGTGCCGGCGGGCGCGCGCCACCGCCGGCCGGAGGACGTCCGCTACTTGGCCGTCGGCATGACGAACTCGGCGCCCTTGCCGATGCTCTCGGGCCAGCKCTGCATGATCGACTTCTGCTTGGTGTAGAAGCGCACGCCTTCCTCGCCGTAGGCGTGCATGTCGCCGAACAGGCTCTTCTTCCAGCCGCCGAAGCCGTGCCAGGCCATCGGCACCGGGATCGGCACGTTGATGCCCACCATCCCGACCTGGATGCGCCGGCTGAACTCGCGCGCCACGTTGCCGTCGCGCGTGAAGCAGGAAACGCCGTTGCCGAACTCGTGCGCGTTGATCAGATCCACCGCCTCCTTCAGGTCGTGCACCCGCACGCAGGACAGCACCGGCCCGAAGATCTCTTCCTTGTAGATGCGCATCTCGGGGGTCACGTGGTCGAACAGCGTGCCGCCCATCCAGAAGCCGTCGCCGCAGCCTTCGCCCGTGACCGAGGGGTCGAAATCGCGGCCGTCGACGACCAGCTTGGCGCCTTCCTTCACGCCCTGGGCGATGTAGCCGGTGATCCGCTCATGCGCCGCACGCGTGACGATCGGACCCATCTCGGCGGCCAGGTTGGTGCCGTTGAGCACCTTGAGGGACTTGGCGCGCTCAGTCAGCAGCGGCATCACCTTGTCGGCCACGTCGCCCACCAGCACCGCCACCGAGATCGCCATGCAACGCTCGCCGGCCGAGCCGTAGCCCGAACCGATCAGCGCGTCCACGGTCTGCTCGATGTCGGCATCGGGCATCACCACCATGTGGTTCTTGGCGCCGCCGAGCGCCTGCACGCGCTTGCCATGGCGCGCTCCGGTTTCATAGATGTAGTTGGCGATCGGGGTCGAGCCGACGAAGCTGATCGCCTTCACGTCGGGGTGCTCGATCAGCGCGTCGACCGCCTCCTTGTCGCCCTGCACGACGTTGAAGACGCCGTCGGGCAGGCCGGCCTCCTTGAGCAGTTCGGCCATGCGCAGCGACGCGCTCGGGTCGGTCGGGCTGGGCTTGAGCACGAAGGTGTTGCCCGCGGCGATGGCCACCGGGAACATCCACATCGGCACCATCACCGGGAAGTTGAAGGGCGTGATGCCGGCCACCACGCCGAGCGGCTGGCGCAGGGTCCAGTTGTCGATGCCGGTGGAGACCTGGTCGGTGAAGTCGCCCTTGAGCAGCTGCGGGATGCCGCAGGCGAATTCGACGATGTCGATGCCGCGCGTGACCTCGCCCTGGGCGTCGGTGAAGACCTTGCCGTGCTCGGCGGTGATCAGGTGGGCCAGCTCGTCCTTGTGCTTGTTCAGCAGCTCGAGGAACTTGAACATCACGCGGGCGCGCCGGATCGGCGGCGTGTCGGCCCAGGCCGGGAAGGCGGCCTGCGCGGCCGCCACCGCGGCATCCACGTCGGTGCGGTTGGCCAGGGCCACGCTGCCGGTCACCCGCCCTGTCGCGGGATTGAAGACATCCTGCGACCGGGACGAAGCGCCGGCGGCAGGGTGGCCTGCGATGAAGTGGGCGATGGCGGCGGGAGCGCGGGTTTGGACTGTCATGGTCTGCCGGTGAGGTGGGTTGGGAACAAGGTGATGGCCGCAGTCTAGGAACGCCGAACGCCTCTGCCAAGGCTCGAGACCTGAATTCATTGTTCAATTTAATGAACAATAGGCGCCATGGATGACCGAAACGTCGAATCGCTCTGGACCCATCTGCACTGGCTCGTCGTCCTGGGCCAGCAAGGCAGCTATACCGCCGCCGCGGCGCGCCTGGGCGTGAGCAAGGCCTCCGTGAGCCACAACATCGCCGAACTCGAACGCGCCGCCGGCATGGCGCTGGTGCGCCGGACGACACGCAGCGTGCGGCTCACCGAAGCCGGGCAGCGCCTCGCCGACGAGACCCGCGAGCCCTATGAGCGCATCGCCCACACCTTCGCCAGCGTGCGCGACCTGGCGGGGTCGCCGCGCGGGCTGCTGCGCGTGACGGCGCCGGTCGCTCTGGCGCGCCAGCAGCTCGTGCCGCGCATCGCGGGCTTCCTGCGCGCGAATCCGCAAGTGCGGCTGGAGCTCGACCTCTCCGATCGGCTCAGCTCGCTGGCCATGGAAGGCTTCGACCTTGCGATCCGGCATGCCGCGGCGGTGCCCGACACCCATGTCGCCTGGAAGCTCTGCGAGACGAGATCGGTGCTCGTCGCCAGCCGGGCCTACCTGCGGCACCGCACCGCGCCAGCCGAGCCCGCCGACCTGGGCGCGCACGACTGCCTCTACTACCCGCGTGCGCATGACGTCCCGACCTGGACCTTCCAGTCTGAACGGCGCGGCGCTTCAGAGCGCGTCACGGTGCCGATCGCCGGACCTTTCGCGGCCAACAACAGCGAAGCCTTGCGCGATGCCGCGCTGGCGGGACTGGGCATCGCGCTGCTGCCCGACTTCAGCGCCCAGGCGGCCCTGAAGACCGGCCGCCTGGTCAGGGTGCTGCCGCGATGGGCGCCGGTCGGGACCTTCGCCGAGCATCTCTACGCGATCCGCCCCTATGCGAGCCATGTACCGCTGGCCGTCACCGCGTTCGTGCAGTTTCTGCGCGACGCGTTCGAGGACGGGTTCCAGCGACCGGCCCGATCTTGATCTGGTGGGTTGACCGGGTGAAGCTGACGTGGCCGAGGGCGAGCGCCAGGAGGCCCGCCAAGATCAGGACGAGGCCGAGGCTTCGGAGGGGGTTCACGGGGACTCTTCGAAGAACGGGGCGAACGCCGACTGTAGCGCCACGGCCGCGAGTCCATGCACATGACTGCCGCCTCAGAACTTCCAGCTCAGACTGGCGCGGATGCCGTTGTCCCGCTTGCCGCTGCCCACCTGCCCCACATAGGACAAGGTGGCGAGTGYATTCCGGGCGATCGGCGCATCGACGCCGAGTTCGAGCACGGCCGCGTCCTTCGCAATCGGCACGCCCGCCACAACGAACGCGCTTGAGCCGTTGAACGACAGCGCGCTGGTCGGCACCGTGCCGCCGAAGGCGTGGCGCCAGCCCAGCATGCCCCGGGCGGTCCAGTCGATGTCGGCCATCGCGAAGGTGGATGCGGCGCGTAGACCCAGCGTCGAGAAAGTGGTGCTGGTGTCGTCGCTGCGTCCGGTCAGGGCGGCGAGACCCCCGCGCTCCGAGAAGCCGTCGGTCGATTGCCTCACGTAGGCCAGACTCGCGAACGGTTCGAGCTGGACCTGACCGGCATCAATGCGCCAGCCCAGTTCGCCGAAGGCCTGGGCGGTGCTGGCGTCGTAGCCGCCGTTGAGTTGGTCTGCATAGCCGGGGAAGACAACCGAGCGGCGGGTGTCCAGGCTGTGCCAGGTGTAGGCCGCGCCCAAGCGCAGGCCAAGAGCGCCCCACTGCGTGCCGCCGTACACACCGAGGTCGTAGTTGTCGCTGGTGCCCGAAGAATGGCGATCGTCCACGTCGAAGCTCGAGCGGCTGTAGCCCGCCATCACGCCCAGGCGCCAGTTTTCGAACACCCGCGCGTCGGTACCGGCGAACAGGCCGCCGATCGAACGGCTCAGCTTGGCGGCATTGCCGTCCCCGTCGGTGCTGCCCCAGGAGCCGAAGGCCCGGGCCCAGACCACCGGGCGCGCCGGGTTGCATTCCGAATCGGCGAACGGCGTGGCGCCCGCGCCGCCGGCCTGGGTGCTGATGCGCGAGTCGGCGCCGCCGACCGCGCACAGCGCCTGGCGCGTGCGGTCCGTCGCCGCCTCGCGCACGAAGCGGCTGTCCTCGACCATCTGCGTCTTGGCCGAGGCGTGGGGTTCCCCGGACAGCTTGTTGAAGGCATYGCGCGCCTGTATATCGTTGGCAAGCAGCCCCACCGCATCTTTCAGTGCATTGCCGTCGGGCAGACTTTGCAGCGCGAAAGCGGTGGCGATTTCGTTGCGCGTCAGTGCCGCGCTGGGGAAGGTTCGCATCTGCACCGGCGTGAGGTAGACGTTGTTGGCATCGTAGGAGTCGACCAGGCTGTAGAAAGCGCCGGTGGTGTCGCCGGTCAGGGCGTAGGTGCCGGTCACGCCACCCGTGGCGGTGAGCACGGTGTAGTGCGAATTCAACGAGTACTCGCCGGGACTGACCTTGACGACGTAGAGGAAGGGATTGTTCTCCAGCGTCGCCGTGCCGTTGACCTTCACGAGGTCGGAGGCGGTGCTGCCCGGATTCACTTCCACGCGGTAGGTGGAGCCGGCCGCCTGCGTGAAGTTGCCGTTGATCGTGAGCGCGCCGATGGAGTTGCCGGGCGTGATCTTGCCGCCCGCGCGAATCACGGTGCTGCCGACCGCGCCGTTTCCGCCCAGCGTTGCGTCGGCCAGCACCTGCACCGCCGAGTTGGCCAGTGAGCCGTTGACTGCGAGCAGTCCGCCCGCCACGGTCGTCGGGCCGGTCAGCCCGCTGACGCCCCTGAGATCGAGCGCGCCCGCCCCGAACTTGGCGAAGGTGCCCGGGCCGTTGATGGCGTTGGTGAAGCTGGCGTCGACCGGCTGGTCGATGATCAGCGCGGCGTTGTTCTGGATCGGCCCGCTGCCGAAGCTCGCCGCCGAGCCGGCCAGCGTGCCCGCCGAGATGAGCGTGCCGCCCGAATAGGTGTTTGCGCGCGTCAGCGTGGTCACGTTGTTGCCGGCCTGCACCACCGAGCCGCTGCCGCTGATCACGCCGTCGAAGGTGATGTCGTTCGCGTGCTTGAAGGCCAGCGAGCCGTTGTTCGCGACGTCCCCGAGGATCGAGCCCGTGGCGCCGTTGTTGCCCAGTTGCAGCGTGCCGGCGGCAATCGTCGTGCCGCCAAGGTAGCTGTTGTCGGCGGTCAGCACAGTGGTGCCGGGCCCGGCCTGCACCACCCCGCCGCTCCCGCTGATCTCGCCGCCGAAGACCATGGTGTCCGAGCGATTGAAGACCAGCCGGCCCTGATTGACCACGTCGCCCAGGATGGCGCCGGCGGTGCCTCCATTGCCGAGCTGCAGGGTGCCTGTCGTGATCGTCGTGCCGCCGGTGTAGGTGTTGGCGCCGGACAGCACCAGGGTGCCCAGATCGATCTTGTTCAGGCCGCCGGTGCCGGTCAGCTCGGCGTCGATCTCGGCCACATAGGCGGCCCCCGCCGAAGTGCCGTCCCCGACACGGAAGACCTGGGTGCCGGGCTGCAGCGTGATCGGACCGCCCTGCACCACGTACCCGTTGGCCGCGAATTGCATGCCCGACGAGGTGACGGCGCCGAGGCTGGTGTCCACCGTCACCGTACCCGGCGTGCCGCCGAAAACGGCGAAGGCGCCGTTCGAGAAGCCTGCGTTGATCGTGCCGCTGGATTCGGTCCAGTTGTCGTTGCCGGCCCCTGCCTGCCAGACGCCGCTGCCACCGTTGACCACGCCGTCGAACTTGGGTCCGGTGCCGTCCCAATAGTTGAGTGTCAGGCCGGCAGTGTTGACCAGGTTGACCTGGCCCGCGAAGCCGGTCTGGACGATATCGACGCTGCCCGCCGGCACCGTGCCGAGGACCAGGCCGTTGTCGGTCAGCGTGCCGCCGTAGCTGATGACGCGGTAGATCCCCGGGCCGAAGCTGCCGGCGCCTGCGGCTGAAACGTTCAGCGTGCCGTCGAGCGTCAGGTTGCCGCCGACGATGGTGAGATCGTTCAGCGTGCCGCCGGGCACGCCGGCCTGGCCGAACTCGTAGTTCAGGACCGAGGCGCTGGCGAGGGACAGGTTGCCGCCGATGGTCAGCGTGCCGACGGAGCCGCCGGGCGACAGCACGCCGTCGGCGATGGCCACGCCGCCGCCGATCGTGCCGTGGCCGGCGATCGTTCCGCCGGAAGACACGGACAGGGTGCTCGCCGCCGAGCCCAGGGTGCCGTTCACTCGCAGCGTGCCGTTGGTGACCGCCGTGGCGCCAGTGAAGGCGCTGCTGTCGCCCGTGAGCAGCGTGGTGCCGGTGCCGATTTGCTGGAGGGCGCCACCGCCCCCGATCGAGCCTGCGAGGGTCAAGGCGTCGGAACGGTTGAACAACAGCGTGCCGTTGTCGACTACGTTGCCGACGATCGAGCCGGTGCTGCCGCCGTTGCCCAGTTGCAGCGTGCCCGCGGTGATCGTCGTGCCGCCCGTGTAGCTGTTCGTGCCGGTCAGCGTGGTCGTGCCCGCGCCGTTCTGCGCCACCGCCCCGCTGCCGCTGACGACGCCGCCAAAGCTCACCGCGTCGGATCGGTTGAACGCCAGCATGCTGTTGTCGACCACGTTGCCAACGATCGAGCCCGTGGTGCCGCCGGCGCCGAGCTGCAAGGTGCCGGCCGTGATCGTGGTGCCGCCCGTGTAGGTGTTCGTGCCCGTCAGCGTGGTCACGCCTGCGCCGATCTGCGAGACCGCGCCGCTGCCGCTGATGATGCTGCCGAAGGTCACCGCATCGGAACGGTTGAATGCCAGCGTGCCGTTGTCCACCACGTTGCCGACGATCGAACCCGTGGTGCCGCCGGCGCCGAGTTGCAGCGTGCCCGCCGTGATCGTGGTGCCGCTGCCGTAGGTGTTGGCGGCCGTCAGCACGGTCGTTCCCGCGCCGGCTTGCGTGACCGCCCCGGTGCCGCTGATGAGGCCGCCGAAGCTCGCGACGTCCGACCGGTCGAACACCAGCGTGCCGCTGTTCGCCACGTCGCCGGCGATCGAGCCCGTGGCGCCGCCGGCGCCGAGCTGCAAGGTGCCGCTGGTGATCGTGGTGCCGCCCGTGTAGCTGTTCGTGCCCGTCAGCACCGTGGTCCCGCCGCCGATCTGATTCACCGCGCCCGTGCCGCTGATCGCCCCGGCGAGGGTCAAGGCGTCGGAACGGTTGAACAACAGCGTGCCGTTGTCGACCACGTTGCCGACGATCGAGCCGGTGGTGCCGCCGTTGCCCAGTTGCAGCGTGCCCGCGGTGATCGTGGTGCCGCCCGTGTAGCTGTTCGCGCCGGTCAGCGTGGTCGTGCCCGCGCCGTTTTGCGCCACCACCCCGCTGCCGCTGACGACGCCGCCAAAGCTCACCGCGTCGGAACGATTGAACGCCAGCGTGCCGTTGTCGACCACGTCGCCGGCGATCGAACCGGTGGTGCCGCCATTGCCGATCTGCAGCGTGCCCGCGGAAATGGTCGTGCCGCCGCTGTAGGTGTTGTCGGCGGTCAGCACAGTGGTGCCGGTGCCGATCTGCGCGACGCTACCGGTGCCGCCGATCGTCCCCGCGAAGCTCACCGTGTCCGAGCGATTGAAGGCCAGGCCGCCGTTGTCCACGACGTCGCCCACGATCGAACCGCTGGTGCCGCCATTGCCGATCTGCAGCGTGCCCGCGGAGATCGTCGTGCCGCCCGTATAGCCGTTCGCGCCCGTCAGCACCAGCGTGCCGAGGTCGGTCTTGACCACGCCGCCGGTGCCGTCCAGCGCCGAGGCGATGGTGGCCACGTAGCCGGCGCCCGCACCGGTCCCGTCGCCCACGCGCAAGGTGTTGCCGCCTGCGAGCAAGGTGATCGGGCCGCCCTGCACCACGTACCCGTTGACCGCGAACTGCATGCCCGACGACGTGACCGCGCCGAGGCTGGTGTCCACGGTCACCGTGCCGGCCGCACCGGCGAAGACCGAAAAGGCGCCATCCGTGTACGCGGCATTGAGCGCGCCGGTCGAATCGGTCCAGTTGTCGTTGCCTCCCGCAGCCTGCCAGATTCCGCTGCCGCCATTGATCACGCCGTCGAACTTGGGTCCGGTGCCGTCCCAGTAGTTGAATGTCACGCCCGCCGTGTTGACCAGGTTGACTTGGCCCGCGAACCCGGTCTGCACGAAGGTGGCGCTGCCGGCCGGCATCGTGCCGAGCGCGAGACCGTTGTCGGTCAACGTACCGCTGTAGTTGAAGACGCGATAGACACCCGCACCAAAGCTGCCGCCTGTGGGAACGGTGACGTTGAGCGTGCCGTCGAGCGTGAGGTTGCCGCCGACCACCGTGAGGTCGTTGAGCGTGCCGCCGGCCGTGCCGGCCTGCCCGAACTCGTAGTTCAGGATCGAGGCGCTGGTGAAAGCGAGATTGCCGCCGATGGTGAGGGTGCCGGGGGAGGCGCCGGGGGACAGCACGCCATCGGCGATGCTCACATTGCCTCCGATGGTGCCGTGGCCGCCGAGCGTGCCGCCGGAAGACACGGACAGGGTGCTCGCCGCCGAACCCAGGGTGCCGTTGACCAGCAGCGTGCCGTTGGTGACCGCCGTGGCGCCGGTGAAAGCGCTGCTGTCGCCCGTGAGCAGCGTGGAGCCCGTACCGATCTGCTGGAGGGCGCCACCGCCCCCGATCGAGCCTGCGAGGGTCAAGGCGTCGGAACGGTTGAACAACAGCGTGCCGTTGTCTACCACGTTGCCGACGATCGAGCCGGTGGTGCCGCCGTTGCCCAGTTGCAGCGTGCCCGCGGTGATCGTCGTGCCGCCCGTGTAGCTGTTCGTGCCGGTCAGCGTGGTCGTGCCCGCGCCGTTCTGCGCCACCGCCCCGCTGCCGCTGACGACGCCGCCAAAGCTCACCGCGTC
>NZ_JBFUCJ010000063.1:0-39897 GCF_056405295.1 Variovorax sp. P1_H2
GCCATGCACATTCAGAATCCCCTCTCTCGCGCCACCGCCAGGGCGGCCACCGCCGTTGCGATCGTCGCCCTGACGGCCTGTACGACGCCGCCGAAGGGCCCGAGTCCGCCCTTCTACCCCCTGCCGCCCTCCGGCCAGGCGGCCCCGCCGGCCGCGACGCCGCCAAAGCCGCAGGCCATCTTCATCCGTCCGGCCCCGGGCCGCACGCTCTCCGGCTTCGACGGCACGCGCAACAAGGGACTCGACATCGCGGGCAACCTGGGCGACCCGGTGCTCGCTGCCGCCGACGGCCGCGTGGTCTACGTGGGCGGCGAACTGCGTGGCTACGGCAACATGGTCATCGTCCAGCACAACGACACCTACCTGACCGCGTACGCCCATGCGAAAACCATCCTGGTCAAGGAAAAGGACGTGGTACGCCAGGGCCAGAAGATCGCCGAGATCGGCAACAGCGACGCCGACCGCGTGAAGCTGCATTTCGAGATCCGCAGGCAGGGCGTGGCGGTCGATCCCGAGCCCTACCTGAACGGCACGCTGCGCTGAGCGATCCGTCCCGGCGGACCGCCGAGCCGAAAGAAGMGCCACGCTACGAATCGCGCTGCACCAGGTAGCCGATGCTGGTGCGCAGCCAGTCCAGGTCGGGGCCCGGCGCGGCGCCGGCAAAGGCCGAGACATCGAACTCCCGCGCCGCCGCCTCGGCCAGGGCGACCGCGGATTGCCGCGCCCATTCGATGCTGCCCGTCGCCGTCACGATGTCGTGCAGCCGCAAGACCTCGCGCGGCAGCCGGCGCTCGCGCGGGCGGGCCAGGAAACCGCTCATCCAGTCGCGCTCGATCCGGCTGGCGTGCGACAGCGCATGCGTCAGCACCAGCGTCCGCTTGCCCTCCCACAGGTCGCCGTCGATCTCCTTGCCGTAGCGCGCCTCGTCCCCGCTCAGGTTGAGCACGTCGTCGGTGATCTGGAAGGCCAGGCCGAGCAGGTAGCCGAAGCGGTCGAAGCGGTCGAGCTTCGGATCCTCGGGATCGGCCACCAGCGCACCGATCCGCAAGGGATGGATGAAGCTGTACCAGGCCGTCTTCTTCAGCGCCAGACGCAGGTAGTCGTCGGTGCCAACCGTGAGGTCGTTGTCGCGCACCCAGCCGAGTTCCATCGCCTGGCCCTCGAGCGTCTCCATCAGCATGTGGTCGATCTCGTCCAGGATGCGCAAGGCGCCGGCCGGCCCGACGAACGCGCCGCTGCGGCGCACCAGCCGCATCGCCAGCGCGTTCATCGCATCGCCCGTGTTGACGGCCAGCGGAATGCCGGCCCGGCGGTGCATGGTGGGCACGCCGCGCCGGGACTCGCTGCCGTCTTCGATGTCGTCGTGGACGAGAAAGGCGTTGTGCAGCATCTCGATGCCGGCGGCGGCGGGCAGCGCATGCTCGGCACGCCCCCCCAATGCACGCGTGGTGGCGATGCACAGGGCCGGCCGCAGGCCCTTGCCCGAGCGCGACATGAAATCCTTCACCAGCGCGTACAGATGGGTCTGCGGCTCCCAGTCGGGCACGCCGGACTCCAGCGTCTCGGTGATCAGGCCGCGGTACCAGGCCAGCCGTTCGACGAAGCCGCCCGGGCCCGCGATGTCGCCGATGCCGGGCACGCGGTCGGTGACCCGCAATGCGTTTTCGAGCGGCGCCGGCACGTAGGCGGACCCCTTCCGGACCGCCGGATCGGCACCGAGGGCAGCGCCGGATCCCTGGACCCCCAGGTCGGCGGCATCGAGCGCATCGGCCACCGGCGTCGCGAACGGGGTCATCGCCGCCATCAGCGGGCGCACCTGGTCGAGCAGCGGCGACGCCGCGCGCAGCGCCTGCAAGGCCACTTGCGTGAGCGAGGCATCCCAGGGCAGCCCGGCCCGGTGGCGTGCGGCATCGTGCAGTCGCCAGGGCGTCAGCACTTCCACTTCCTGCAGCGGCCAGACCTCGCAGCGCGGCCCGGCGAAGGCCACCGCATCGAGCAGCGAATTGACCGCCCGCCGCGCCGCCTCGTTGGCCCCCTCCATCGTCGCCAGATCGGTGTGCGTGCGCACGTAGTCGGAGGCCAGGAACAGGTTCGACAGGCCGGTGGCGGCGTTGGGCCGCAGGGCCCAGGTGTCGACCAGGTTCACGAGCAGCGGCTCGGCGTTGGCGAGAAAGCCGGGGCGCGTGGGATCGGGCGCGGTGTCCGAGTCCAGGAACCAGGAATGCAGGTCTTCATCGCGCAGGATCTCCTGCTCGGTGTTGAGCGAGCGCTTCAACTGGCGCCAGGTCTCGCGGGCCACTTCTTCGCGCGAGCACTGCATGGCAGGCCGCCCGTCCGGCCCCGGTGCGGTCCAGTCGGAGACATCGACCGAGATGATGTCCTTGACGTGCCCGCAGGCGAGCATCGTCGGCACCACGCTGCGCCAGAACGGGAATTGGGAAATGCTGGTCAACGCCCACTCGCTGTCGATGTGGATCACGTGGCCATGCACCTCGGGCACGTCGCGGTACAGGTAGTACTGCACGCCGTTCATCCATTCGACGTTCGGCGCCAGCGTGCGCAGGTTGGCGAGCGAGGGGTCGGCGGCCAGCAGGTCGTCGTTGACCAGCACGGCCATGCGTTCCAGCGGCACGGCGGCGATGTAATGGTCGCCTTGGACGACGGTGCGCACGCCCTTCTCCGACACCAYGATGCCGCTCACCTTGTCGCCCGCGCAGAGGATCTGCTCGACCTCGGTATTGAAGTGGTACTGCACGCCGCGCGACTGCAGCCAGCTGAGCCAGGGGTCGATCCAGATCAGGTTGGTCGGGCCGTCCAGCACCCGGTCGGTCGATCCGCCCGTCGGGTTGACGATGGTCAGCATCAGCTGCGTGAAGATGTCGCCGATGGTCCGCGCACTGGCACGCCTCGCCTTGGCCGCCACCAGCGAACGCGTGATGCCATCGCCGAGAAACTTCTTGTAGGCTGTCGAGCGTTGCTCCGCGCCAATGAAATCCCACCAGCTGATGCCCTCGTATTCGTCGAGCCGGCGCTGCTCGCACGAGGTCATGATCTGCCAGATCCGCGAGCCGAAGAAGGCCAGGTCGTCGGGCGTGAGCCCGGTGATCGGGCCAAAGGCGAGCAGGATGTCGCGCAGCACCGTTGCGGCATCGCCCGACGTCTGCGGAAAGTTGGCCGGCACCTCGAAGTTCGGCTGGTCGTACTGCGTGAAGCCGACGCGCGTGGTCGCCACCAGATGGTCCGCCACCGGGCGTCCGTCGTAGGACGGGATGCGCCGCATGGTGTCGACCACGTGCTTGTAGAAGCCCGGAAAAAAGCGGAAGCCGTGCTCGCCGGGCAGGCGGTGCTCGATGTCGGCCACGCCGCGGTCGGCCAGCTCGTGGCCGGCGCCGCCGTCGTCGTTGTCGCTCACCGGAATGCTGCGCGCCTTGCCGCCCGCGATGTCGCGGCGCTCGAGCACGACCACTTCGAATCCGCGCTCGATCAGCTCGTGGGCCGCGCTCATGCCGGCCACGCCACCGCCGAGGATGACGACCTTTTCAGGCTTCATCTCAGGACTGCTTGTTCTCTTCTTCCGGCAACACGACCTTTCCCGGGTCGTAAGGCGTGCTGCCCTTGACGCGGATCACCTTGACCGCCTTGGCCTCCTTGATGCGCAGCAGGATCTTCTCGTAGACGCGGAAGACGAACTGCGGCTCGTCGGTGACCTGCAGGAAGTTGAGCGAGACGTCGGTCGCGACCACGAGTTCGACCGGCGCGGCCCCCAACGCCACCACCACGCCAGACTCCGCGGGCAGCGTCGACGTGCGCAGCAGCGGCCCGCCGCCGAGGAACGGAATGATGCGATCCTGCGGCAGCACCAGGGAGCCGGGATCGGGTGTCTGGACCTCGGTGAAGAAACCATGGCCGAACACCACCGCAAAAGGCCCGAAGTGGCCGTCGGCCTCGAGGTCGCCAATGCAGGCCGATACGGCGCGCACCAGTCGGTCGTCCTTGGTCTTCGGGCCGACGATATGCGCCATCTCCGGGGGATTGGCCTGCAGCAGGCCGTTGGTCAGCTGGCCACCCAGCACCTGGGCCACCGGCGACGCCCTCGGAGGCACTTTGCCCGCTCCGGCGAGGCCGCCGAACACGATGTTGTCCTCCAGCCGCGCCAGGATATTTGCCGCACGCCGGAACAACTGCAAGGCGCTCTCCATGTCCGGGTCCGCCATTTGCGCGCCGCGCAGGAACACGCGCACCTGCAGCGTCGGCAGCTGGACCGTCGTCTTGTCCTCGATCTGCAGCTTCGGATTCTTGTCGTCCCCGTAGCTGAGGGTGTCGGCCGTCACGTAGTCGGCGCTGCCCGGCAGCGGCCCGACCAGGGGCAGGAAATTCGCGGCGACGCGAGCCCGCGCCGCCTCCTCCTGGATCGTCTTGCGCACCCGAGCCCACTGCTCGTCGGTCCATGGAACCTGTTGGTTGTTGTCGGCCATGTCAACTCCTTGTTTGTTGTGCTCGAGAACCGGTGTGAATCAGGAGGCGCTGTCGGGTGCGCGCGGCAGCCCCGAGGACGGCAGCGGCTGCCCGACCCGAATTGCATAGAGATCGAAGCGGACCAGCAGGTCGGCCATCGTGACCCGGCCGACCGCGAGGCACTGCAGCCGGTTCAGCCACAGCCAATCGGGGTGCGAGGTGACGAACTGCGGCGCCAGCACCAGCGGGGGCAGCGGGTCGTATTCGTTGCGCAAGGCGCGCTCGTAGCCGCCGGGTCCGAGATCGAAGATGCCGTAGTAGCGCGACAGCAGCAGTGCGCCATCGTCGGTTTCGTAGGTGATGCGCACGTCGGCAACACCCACGCCATCGCGGCGCACCAGCATCCAGTCGCCGCCCTCGCCCCGGATCCGGGCGTTGATCCGCGGACCATGGATCTCGCCCGAGGCGATGTAGAAGGTGATGTGCAGCCCATCCGGCGCGGGCCCGAACGATTCGGGCGGCTTCGCGAGCTGGACCGTGAAGGCCCCCAGGAAATCCGCGCCCCAGTCGTAGCGCGGCACCGTGCCGGTGGCCGACACGGAGGCCGGTGACGGCGCGGCGTCGCCAGGGGCGGCGGGCGGCGGCGGCACGCCGCGCACGCGACGCACCGGAAGCTCGGCGACCACCAGGCCGGCGCGGGACAGCACGGGCGTGTACTCCACCGTGTCGCCGACTTCGCAGGGCGGCAGCAGCGCGCGGAAGCGCTGCGAGCCGGCATCCGACCGCTGGCTGTCGGGCCACGCCCGTACCGGCGTCTTCTGCACGCCGTTGACGCGCCGCTCGACCTCCAGCCGGTGGCTCGGGTGCGCGGGCGATAGCTGCCACCAGACATCGAGCGGCGTGCCGGCCGCCACCTCCGGGCGCAAGGTGTCGAAAGCCACCGGACCCGGCGATGCACCCATGTCAGTGGTCGCCGCCTTCGAGCACTGCGCGCGCCGCGCGCAGCTCGGGCTGATCGAAACTGTCGGTGAAGCGCTCGTAGCACTGCCGCACCAGCGCGACGCCCTCGGCATCCCGCCCGGTCTTCGCCAGCAGGCCATGGCAGGACATCGCCGCCCGCAGTTCCAGCGACAGGGCCTGCTGCGCGCGGGCCGTCTCCAGGGCCAGCTCGAAGGCGGCCTCGGCCTGCGCCAGCGCACCGGCCTGCTGATGGATTTCGCCCATCAGCCGGTGGACGTCCGGCAGCAGCACGCCGACGTGGCCCCGACGGGCGGTCTCGGCGGTGGCGGCCAGCATCTCGAGCGCCTCGTCGTCGCGGCCGGCAGCGCGCAGCCCTTCGGCGTGGATCACGGCGACGGTCGGCCCCATGAGATCGGAGCGCGTGGCCCGGAACAGCGCGACGCCTTCGAACAACTCCCTCAGCCCGTCGGCGCGGTCGCCCAGGCGCAGGCGCGCCCAGCCACTGCTCATCACCCCGACGGCATACCAGAGCTCCCATCCTTCCGCGCGGGCGAAGCTCTTCACTTCCGAGGCATGGCCGAGCATCCGCGGCGGGTCGTGGTGGAAGGTCAGCATGTAGCAGGCGACGCCGAGCGCATTGCTGAGCGCCGAAGGATGGTCCAGCTCGCGCGCCATCGCGATCATGCGGTCGAGTTCCGCCAGGCCCCGGTCCTGGTGACCCATCATCCACAAGCTGCTGGCCAGCCCCGCCACCAGATTGACGGTGGAGCTGATCTGGAAGGTGTTGGTGAGCGCCCGTTCCTGGTCCAGCGCGTAGAGCGCGATGCCGGCCTGCGCATGCTCGATGCACTCGGTCCACTCCCCCCGGTAGTAGCGGGTGTAGGAGACCGCATGCCGGCCCGTCACTTCCAGCATCGGCACGCCGCTCGCCAGTGCCATCGACAGCGCCTCGTTCGCGGTCTCGAGGGCGCGGTCCAGCTGGCCGCCCACGAACAGGTTGGTCCACAGGCCCCAGATCGGTTCGTAGAGCTTGTCGGGCCGTTCGAGCTGGTGGCTCAGGCTGCGCGCGCGCTCGCAGGCCTGCGCCACCGTCGGCGAGGCCCATCCGTACAGTGTCATCAGCGTCGGTGCGATCGCGATCTGGAGATCCAGCTCCTTGGTCAGCACCTCGTCCGAAGTCGGCAGCTTGGCCAGGCCGTCGAGCGCCCGGGTGAAGTGTCCGTGCGCCTCGGGAACCGCCATCCGCGTCAGGGCGCGCTGACCGGCGGCAAACCAGTGGTCGCTGGCCTCGGCGTGATGGCCGGCGCCTGACAGGTGGCGGGCCACGATCTCGGGTCGCAGCGCCACCTCGCCGCCGAAATCGGAAAGCAGCACACGCGCGATCCGCTCATGGAAGCGCTGGCGCGTCGATCGCAGCAGCGACTCGTAGGCCGCCATCTGCACCAGCGCATGCTTGAAGACGAAGGTGGTCGGCGACGTGGCGGAGACCTTCCAGGCCAGGCCCGCGGCCAGGATGCGCTGGAGGTCCTCGCTCAGTTCGTTCTCTGTGCGCTCGCTGACGGCGCGCAGTTGCGCATAGGTGAACTCGCGCCCGATCGTCGCGGCGAGTTGCGCGGTGCCGCGCGCATCGCCCAGCCGATCGATGCGCGCCATCAGCGAGGCATCGACGCTGGCCGGGATCAGGTCCAGCGGCAGCGCGCCGGTGAGTGCCCACGAGAATTCGTTCTCCTGCAGCACGCCCGCCTCGATCACGGCACGCGCCACCTCCTCGATGAACAGCGGCACGCCGTCGCAACGCTGGATGATCTCGCGGATCACGTCGCCCGGAACCGGCTTCCCATGGGCCACGTGGCGAACCACCGCCTCGACCTCGGCATGGTCGAGCCGCGAGACCTCGACCAGCGGCGTCGCCTCGTCGTCCGGCCAGGCCGGCTCGAACTCGGGACGGGCGGTGAAAAGGCCGAGCAGCGGCAGTCGCCGGGCCCGGGCCACCAGCAGATCGAGCACTTCGAGCGTGGAGGGATCGGACCAGTGCAGATCCTCGGCCACGAACATGGTGGGCCTTCTCGAGGCGATGGCCTCGATGACGGCGACCAGGGTCTCGATCGTTCGCACGCGGCGGCGCGTGGGCGACAGCTCCAGCGGCGGGTAGCGGTCGTCGACCGGAATCGACAGCAACGCCGCCAGCAGCGGCGCCGCGTCCGCAGCCCCGATGCCGAGCACCCCGAGTTGCTGGTCGATGCGGTCCAGGCGCTCGGGCGCGTCGGTTGCGCCATCGAGCGCCAGCACGCGCTCGAGCAGTTCGATGACCGGCAGGAAGGCGCTGTTCTTCGCATACTGCGTGCAACGCACGGCCAGCACCGTGGTTTCCGCGGTCGCCACCTGGCCTCTGAACTCGGCCACCAATCGCGACTTGCCGATGCCCGGTTCGCCGCGTACGGTGACGAAGCGCGCAGCACCGGACCGGGCCGCCGTCCAGTGCGCTGCAAGCAGGGCATGCTCGTGGCCGCGCCCGACGTAGAGCGTCAGCAGGTCGACCCGCTCGAGGCCCGGGACGACGCCGCCGGCCCGGGTGACGCGCCAGAGGTGGACCGGCGCCGACACGCCCTTCAGCGCGTGGACGCCCCGCGGCTCGCCCTGGAAGTGCTCATGGGCGATCCGCCATGTGGCGTCGGTGACCCACAGCGTGTCGGGCTCCGCGAGGGCCTGCACGCGCGAGGCGATGTTGGGAGCGTCGCCCATCGCGATGTTCTCGCGGCGGGCCCCGGTGCCGACCGGGCTGACCACCACCCGACCGGTGTCCGCGCCCACGCGAACCCGCAGCGGCGCCCCAGAGGAACGCGCCGCGGCCTGGTTCAGCTGCTCCGTCCCCTGCAGGATCTCGAGCCCGCAACTCACGGCCCGCCGGGCATCGTCCTCGTGCGCGCGGGGAAAGCCGAAATAGATCTGGACGCCGTCGCCGAGAAACTGCGAGATGTAGCCGTCGTAGCGCTCGGCCGTCTCCTGGCAGACCCGTTGGAAGTCGGCGAGCATTTCGTGCAGGTCCTCGGGGTCGAGCGTCTGCGACAGGGCGGTCGACCCCACCACATCGCAGGTCAACACCGTGATCTGCCGCCGCTCGCCGTCGGAGCGTTGCGCGGCGAAGTCCAGAAGCACGCCACAACCGCCGCAAAAACGCGCGCTCTCCGAATTCACAAAGGCGCACGAAGGGCAGATCAACGTCCACTCCCCGGCAACAGATCGGCACGCTGTCGCTCTCGCCAGGCGTCGGATTCCTGGGCAAGAAGCGCACAGGCCCGGGCGACGAGGTCGCGCGGATCGGGTTGAAGGGTGTCGGGAACAGCCGCAGCAGGGCCGGCCTGTTCACGCAGATCACGAGAGAACGGCGTACCTCCTCGGAAGTCCCTCCCTACTGGTCGCAGGAGGTGCATAAAGGGACTTTACCGAAGATTACGGCTTGATACTAGTTCTATCCAGAAATTAGTATTCATCTCACCACCAGGACCGGCACCGCGCAACGGGCCAGGACCTGGGTGGCGACCGACCCGAGCACCAGGTTCATGAGGGCGCCATGGCCATGCGATCCCGTAACCACGAGATCGAAGCGGCCCGACTCCGCATGCGATGCGGCCTCGACGGCCGGGTCTCTGCGGCGGCTCAGCGTCCGAAGGCCGACGCGATTGGGAACCCGTGCGGCGACCACCGCCCGGTGCCTGTCAGGCCTGCGTCTCGCGAGACCTCACGCTGCCCCACCGCGCCGTCGCGAAGGCGCAAACGAAGCGGGTCAGTTCCTCCGGCGGGAGGGCGTCGATGCCGGCCGCCCGGGCCCGCCCGCCGCCACCGAATCGGCTGCAGAACTCATGGGCCCCCGATGGCGCCTCGAGCGGTGCGCGCACGCTCACCGCGTAACCCGTGCCCTGCTGCTTGAGCACCGCATGCGCTCGCCGCGGATCGGCATTCGCCAGTTCGTTGGCGAGACAGCCGAGCACGCGACGACTCCACGGCGCGTCGGACAGGACATGCACGCTGCCGCCGTCGTCCTGCCAGGCCGGCGGAACATCGAGGGCCTGCCGCAGATCGGCATGGCGCACGGCGTCGATCTCGTCGACCACCGCCTCGTGCGCCAGCATGTCGAGCGGGTCCGGGTAGCGCGCCATGAGGGCGTACAGGCGCTGCGGCGTGATGTGCACGTCGCGCTCGTCGTCGCCGTAGGCGTTGTAGTTGATCGCCTCCCCGAGCCGTCGCAGCAGCGCGCCGGTGCCGGGTTCGAAGCTGGCATGGAGCGCCAGGCGATCGGCCACCGCCGCGAGGTTGTCGCCGTAGGCACCGACCAGTGCCCAGGCCCGAAACGCGCCGCCCAGATGCCGGTCGACCAGCAAGCTGGTGCAGACGTCGTCGGCGCAGTCGATATGCGGCTCGAAGAGCGGGTGCGAGGGGATGTCCTGCACCGCGTGGTGATCGAAATAGCGAACCCGCACACCGGCACCCAGCAAACGCTGGACCGACTCGCGGTTGCGCGACATCGACAGATCGAAGACGTTGACTTCGTCGCCCGCTTGGGCCCTGACCCGCTCCACCAGCGTGATCTCGCGTTTCAGGCCCGTCAGCAGCTGCGCGGACGCTGGCTGGTGCAGCCGCCACTGAAGCGTCGCGCACAGTCCGTCGGCATCGCCATTGCAGACATCGAAGCGTCGAGCGGTCATCTTTCAAGCATTGCGCAAGGTCCGCGGCGCAGACTTGATCCAGCGCAAATCCGGTACGCTACAAGGACGGCCGCCGCGCTGTCAACGCCGCTTGCGCACGATCAAGCCGCGGCCTCTCCGGCCGCCCTACCGTCGGCTTCATTCCCGCAGGTTCACGCAGGAGAAATCGCGATGACACCACCCGCCGCCTCCGGCCCGTCGACCCCGCCCGAGCAGCCACCGCTCGCGCTGCCTGCGGACGTGGTGGCCTTGATTCCCATGCGCAACCTGGTGATGTTCCCGCACGTGCTGACGGCCGTCAGCCTGGGGCGCGAGAAGTCGATCGCCGCGCTCCGGCATGCGCTCGAGGGCGGCACCGCGGTGGGCATCGTGCTGCAGAAGGAGCCCGCCGACGACGACCCCGGCTTCGACGGGCTCTGTGCCGTCGGCACCCTCGCGCGGGTGGTCCATCATTTCGAGCCGGAGGAAGGACAGCACCACGCGGTGTGCCAGGGCATCCAGCGCTTCCGGATGATCGCCCCGGTCGAGGGCTATCCCTTCCTCACGGCAAGGATCGCGCTCATCGAGGAGGTCGCCGACGAGTCGGCCGAGGCCGAGGCGCTGGCGCTCCAACTGCGCGAGCGTGCCGTCGCGCTCATGTCCTTCCTGCCCAGCGTGCCGGCCGAACTGGTGCACGCGCTGCAGACGACCCGCGGCCCCTCGGCGCTGGCCGACATCACGGCCAGCGTGATCGATGCCGAGGTGCGCGAGAAGCAGGTGCTGCTCGAGACCATCGCGCCGGCCGAACGGGTCGCCCGGCTGCTGAAGCTGCTGGCGCACCGGCTCGAGGTCCTGCGCCTTTCGAAGGAAATCGGCGAGCGCACCAAGGAACAGCTGGACGACCACCAACGCAAGTTCCTGCTGCGCGAGCAGATGAAGACGATCCAGAACGCGCTCGGCGAAGGCGGCGGCAACGCCGAGGACATGGCGCAGCTCGATGAGGCGATCGCCAAGGCCGGCATGCCGGCCGACACGGAGGCTCACGCGCGCAAGGAGCTGGACCGGCTGCGCGGCATGCCTGACGCCTCGGGCGAGTATTCGATGCTGCGAACCTACCTCGAATGCCTGGTCGACCTGCCATGGACGATCGCGGCCGCGACGCCGATCGACCTGGCCGCCGCGCGCCGGACGCTGGAAGCCGATCACTTCGGCCTTGAAAGGGTGAAGCAGCGCATCCTCGAGTTTCTGGCCGTGCGAAAGCTCAACCCCGAAGGCCGCGCGCCGATCCTCTGCTTCGTCGGGCCGCCGGGCGTCGGCAAGACCTCGCTCGGCCAGAGCATCGCACGGGCGATCCAGCGACCCTTCGTCCGGGTATCGCTCGGCGGCGTCCACGACGAGGCCGAGATCCGTGGCCATCGCCGAACCTACATCGGCGCCCTGCCCGGGACCATCGTTCAGGGTCTGCGCCGGGCCCGCGCGCGCGACTGCGTCATGATGCTCGACGAAGTCGACAAGCTCGGCGCCAGCGCGCACGGCGACCCGTCCGCCGCGCTGCTCGAGGTGCTCGACCCGGAGCAGAACAACAGCTTCAGGGACAACTACCTCGGCGTGCCTTTCGATCTCAGCCGCGTCGTGTTCATCACCACGGCCAACGTGATCGACAACGTCCCGCCGCCCGTGCGCGACCGCATGGAAGTGATCGACCTCCCCGGCTACACGCAGGAGGAGAAGCTGCAGATCGCCAAGACCTACCTGGTGCTGCGCCAGCGCGAAGCCAACGGGCTCAAGGAAGGCCAGTGCGAACTGAGCACCGCCGCGCTGCAGGCCATCATCGCCGACTACACCCGCGAGGCCGGCGTGCGGCAACTCGAGCGGGAGATCGGCCGCGCCATGCGCCATGCGGCGATGAAGGTGGCCGACGGGTCGGCCGCCGCGGTGCGCATCGACGCCGCCGACCTGGATCCCATCCTCGGCCCGGCCAGGTTCGAGCGCGAGCTCGCCCTGCGCACCAGCGTCACCGGGGTCGCCACCGGGCTGGCCTGGACGCCGGCCGGCGGCGACATCCTCTTCATCGAAGCCACCCGCGTGCCGGGAAGCGGCAAGCTGAACCTCACCGGGCAACTGGGCGAGGTGATGAAGGAAAGCGCGCAGGCCGCGCTCACCCTGGTCAAGGCCCGTGCCGCCGCCCTGGGCATCGCGGCCGGGAGCTTCGAGGACATCGACGTCCATCTGCACATTCCGGCCGGCGCCATACCGAAGGACGGGCCGAGCGCCGGCGTCGCGATGTTCATCGCGCTGGCGTCGCTGTTCACCGACCGCCCGGTCCGGCACGACGTGGCGATGACGGGAGAGATCAGCCTTCGGGGCCTGGTGCTGCCGATCGGCGGCGTCAAGGAGAAGGTGCTGGCGGCGCAGCGCGCCGGCATCTCGACCGTGCTGCTGCCCGCGCGCAATCTCAAGGATCTGCGCGAAGTTCCCGAGAGCGCACGCGCCACGATGCGCTTCGTCGCACTCGAAACCGTGGACGACGCCATGCGCGCCGCCGTGGTCGAAGCCGATGCCGGTGGCATCGGCACGACCGGCGCGGCGGGCTCGCTTGCGCCCGATCAAGCGCAGGCGCCCTCGTCCGAACTAATGTCGCCCTGAGGTGTCCTACCCAAGGAGGAATTTCATGAGCACCGTCATTTCTTCCCTGATGCGGCGTCCGGTGATCAGCGTCGCCATGGACGACAGCGTGGCGCAGGTCGAAGCGCTCCTGTCGAGCAAGCACCTGCAATGGGTGCCGGTACTGGAGCCGCCGCGGGATGAGGCCATCGGCGTGATCAGCGCCACCGACCTGGTCGGATTCCACGCCCAGGGACGGGATGCCGCCGCCACCCGCGCCTGGCAAATGTGCAGCTACAAGCCGATCGTCGTCGACGCCGAGACGCCGGTGGCCATGGTCGCGGCGCTGATGGTCGAGCGCGGGATCCATCACGTGATCGTGACCGATCGCAACGGTATCGCCGGCGTGGTTTCCTCGCTGGACTTCGTACGGACCTTCCTGCCTGCACCGGAACGGAATTGAAGCGTGCCCTGCTCTTCGCCCTGTCCTTCGGCCTGACGACGGCCTGCGCCACCACCGGGCCCCTGGATCTTCGCGCCGCCTACAGCGACCAGGTCGACCAGCGGCTCGAGGTTCCTGCCGAAGAATCGCAGCGCTACGGCGCACGGGCGCTCGACGCCCTGGCCAGCGCCGGCATCCAAGCGGCCCCCGCCCAGTACCTGGCGCTGGTCGACCGCAGCCCGAGGGTCCAGGCCATCTTCATCTTCTGGCTGGCCGCCGACAGCGCACCCGAGTTGATCGGTGCTTCGCCGGTTTCGACGGGCCGCGGCGGCGAGTTCGATCACTTCCAGACGCCCCTCGGCGTCTTCGAGCACACGCTGTCGAATCCCGACTTCCGCGCCGAAGGCACCCGCAACGAGAACGGTATCCGGGGCTACGGAGCGGCCGGCATGCGGGTCTTCGATTTCGGCTGGCAGGAGGCCGAGCGCCTCTGGGGACGCGGCGGGACGAGCATGATGCGGCTCCAGATGCACGCCACCGATCCCGACCGGCTGGAACAGCGCCTCGGAAGCGTGCAATCGAAGGGTTGCGTACGCATTCCCGCGAGCCTGAACCGCCTGCTCGACCGTTTCGGCGTGCTGGATGCGGACTACCTGCAGGCCAGTTCGGAAGGCGCGACGCCATGGGTGCTGCCCGCCGCGCAGACGCCGGTCGAGGACCCCGGACGCTACCTCGTCGTCATCGAGACCCAGCGCACGGAGCGCCCCGCCTGGTCGGTGCCGGCACGACAGCCCCCGCGGGGCAGCGCCCGCTGACCGGTCGCCGCGAGTCCTGTATCGCGCTCAGTGCGACATCAGCACCGGCAGCGTCATGGATTGGAAGATCGAGCGCGTGGCCCCGCCCATCACCCATTCGCGCGCCCGGCTGTGGCCGTAGCACCCCATCACGAGCAGGTCCGCATTCGTTTCGGCGGCCATCGACAGCAGGTGCTCTCCGACATCGCTGACCTCCGGCCCTCCGGAATGCACCACGGCGGCCACGCCCTGGGCCTTCAGATAGGCCTGCAGGCGGCGCAGCGACGCCTCGGCGGCGTTGCCATAGCTGACCGCCCGCACGGAATCCGCACGGACCAGCCACGGCATCGCGGCCGATACCGCACGCGCGCTCTCGCGTGTCTCCTTCCACGCGATCAGCACGCTGCGCCCGACGGCGCTCACCTGTCCCACATAGGGCAGCAACAACGCAGGACGGCCGCTCTGGACCAGCGTGCTCGGCAGGAAGTCGACAGGCAACTCGTCGGCCGCGGAATCATCGGGGTCGCGCTGACCCAGGATCATCAGGTCGGCATACAGAGCGCACCGGGCGAAACCCCAGGGCGCATCGCTCAAGGGCTCGGACCAGTGAAGGCGGGGCGAGCCACCGGCGGCCTCCGTGAAGATCGCATGCGCCTTGTCGCGGCACGCCTGGTCGAGCTCCTGCATGATCGCCATGGCCTGCCCCGCGCCTTCCAGCGCGTACGGATAGCGCATCAGCGCCGAAGTCGTGCAAGGCAGGCCCGTGACTTCGGCGTCGAAAGCCTCTGCCAGTTGCCGCGCGACCCTGACCCGTTCCGCCGTGCGCGCGGAACTGTCCAGGTGCAGCAATATCGTCTTCGGTGTTTGCATGAAAGATCCTTCCAGGGCCATCGCCAGCATGCGAGGACATTAGCGTCGTCGACGGCAACTTTCCTTGCGCGGCGTCAAATCGCAAGCGGCACGCGATCCGGCAGACTCCGCACGAGGCGCGGGCCGAAGGCCTGGCATGGCCCGCAACCAAGGACCTCTGAATGAATGACCCGAAGGACGAACTGGACCGCACGCTGCACGCCGCCATAGCCAAGTGGACGCGGGGACTCTCGCCCGCTTCGTTGCTGCTGGCCTGGTCGGACTGGGCCATCCACCTGGCGGCGCAGCCTGCCCGCAGCGCCCAGGTTCTCATGCTGCGACCGTGGCTGAATGCACTGCGAATGGAAGGCCAGGGCACCGAGCAGGCTCCGGCGCACCCGCCCGCCCGCGCGTACGACCCTCGCCTCGCAGATCGTTGCTGGGACGAGTGGCCATTCAGCATCTACCGACAGGCCTTTCGCGCCAGCGAGCAGTCTCTGCGGGACCTCACGGAAGGCGTGCCCGGCGTGGAGCGCCACCACGGGCGGGTGGTCGCCTTCGCGGCGCAGCAGCTGCAGCTGATGCTCTCGCCGGCGAATTCGCTCGCCACCCATCCCCTGGCCCTGCGGCGGACCGTGGCCAGCGCGGGCATGAATCTGCTGCAAGGGGCACAGAACTGGGCCGACGACCTGCAGCGAAATCTCCGGCACCTGCCGCCGAAAGGCGCCGAGGACTTCGTTCCCGGCCAGCGCGTGGCCTGCACGCCGGGCAAGGTCGTGCTGCGCAATCGCCTCATGGAACTCATCCAGTACACGCCGACCACGCCGACCGTGCACCCCGAACCGGTGCTGATCATGAGCGCGTGGATCATGAAGTTCTACATCCTCGACCTGTCCCCGCACAACTCGCTGATCCGCTACCTGGTCGACAAGGGCCACACGGTGTTCGCGATCTCCTGGAAGAACCCCGAGGCCGCGGACGCCGACCTGGGCATCGAGGACTACCTGGCCCAGGGCCTGATGGCCAGCCTCGATGCCGTCGAGGCGATCGTTCCCGCCCAGCGCATCCACGCGCTCGGCTACTGCCTCGGCGGGACGCTGCTCGCCATCGGGGCGGCCGCGATGGCACGCGACCACGACAAGCGCCTGGCCTCGGTGACGCTGCTGGCCGCGCAGACCGACTTCACCGAACCGGGCGAGCTCGGCCTGTTCATCGACGAAAGCCAGCTGACCTTCCTGGAAGACGTCATGGCGCGCCAGGGCTACCTCGATTCCAGCCAGATGGCCGGTGCCTTCGCCCTGCTGCGCGCCGTCGACCTCATCTGGACGCCCATGGTGCACAACTACCTCCTGGGAGAGCGGGCGCCGATGACCGACCTGATGGCGTGGAACGCCGACGGCACGCGCATGCCCTACCGGATGCACGCCGACTACCTGCGCAGCCTGTTCCTCGAGAACGACCTGGCGGAGGGCCGCTTCCGGGTGAAGGGTCGCCCGGTCTCGCTCGGGGACATCAAGGCGCCGATCTTTGCCGTCGGCACCCGCACCGACCATGTCGCGCCCTGGCCTTCGGTCTACAAGCTGAACCTGCTGTGCGATGCCGACATCTCCTTCGTCCTCACCGATGGCGGACACAACGCGGGCATCGTGAGCGAACCCGGGCACCCGCACCGCGGCTACCAGCTCCTGCGCCGCGCAGCGGGTGCCCCCTATGTTCCGCCGGAGGCCTACGAGGCCGGTGCGGAGCGTATCGAAGGCTCCTGGTGGCCGGCCTTGCAGGCCTGGCTGGCCGACCACTCGGGAGCGCGCCGCAAGCCGCCACGCATGGGCGACGCCCGACGCGGCCTGGCGCCGGTCTGCGACGCACCGGGCCGCTACGTCCTGTCGCGATCGCCCTGACGCACCTTCGCAGCGCTTGATCCAGCGCAAGCCCGGCGCCGCCCCCGCACCTTAGAGTGGGCTCATGGGCGCCGTGCGCCTTCCACCCGATGAAAGGAAGCCGGAATGACCACGCGCGTCGCACTTGTCACCGGAGGGACGGCCGGCATCGGTGCCGCCACGGCGGAGGCCCTGCTCGCCGCGGGCTACCGCGTTGCGGCCAACTACGGCACTCACGCCGAAGCCGCGCAAATATTCGCCTCGCGGACCGGCATTCCCGCCTTTGCCTGGAACGTGGCCGACCCGGCCGCCTGCCGCGACGGGGTGGCGCGGGTCGAGGCCGAACTCGGCCCGGTCGAGGTGCTGGTCAACAACGCCGGCATCACGCGCGACGCCATGCTGCACAAGATGAGCTTCGAGCAATGGCGCGAGGTGCTCGACATCAACCTGGGCGGTTGCTTCAACATGTGCCGCGCGGTGATCGACGGCATGCGGGAGCGCCGCTTCGGCCGCATCGTCAGCATGGGTTCGGTCAACGGGCTCTCGGGCCAGGCCGGCCAATGCAACTACGCGGCCACCAAGGCCGGCCTGATCGGTTTCACGAAATCGCTGGCGCTCGAGGGGGCGTCGCGCAACATCACGGCCAACGTCATCGCCCCGGGCTACACGGACACGTCGATGGTCGGCGCCGTGCCGCCGGAGGTGCTGGCGCAGATACTGAAGTCCGTTCCGGCCGGACGCCTGGCGACGACCGCCGAGATTGCGCGTGCGGTGGTCTTTCTCGCGGCGGACGATGCCGGCTTCATCACCGGCGTCACGCTGTCGATCAACGGCGGCAAGTACATGCCCTGAGGACGACGGCGATGCGCGCGATGGTGCTTCATGCCGTCGGGCATGCACTGAAACTGGAACATCGCCCGCTGCCGGAACCTGCGGCCGGCGAGCTGCGACTTCGCGTGCTGGCCTGCGCGGTCTGCCGCACCGACCTGCACGTGGTCGACGGCGACTTGCCGCTGCCCCTGATGCCGATCGTTCCGGGCCATGAGATCGTCGGCGAGGTCGAAGCGCTCGGCGCTGGCGTCCAGGGGCATCGCGTCGGCGACCGGGTCGGCGTGCCCTGGCTCGGCCACAGTTGCGGGCATTGCGCCTTCTGCGCCGAGGGCCGGGAAAACCTCTGCGACACCCCGCGCTTCACCGGCTACCACCGCGACGGCGGCTTCGCGAGCCACGTCCTCGCGGAGGCCGACTTCTGCCTGCCTCTGGGCCGGCTGACGCAGCAGCCGGCCCGGATCGCGCCCCTGCTGTGCGCCGGCCTGATCGGATGGCGCTGCCTGAAGGCGGCCGGCAGCGGCGCGCGCCTTGGCCTCTACGGCTTCGGCGCAGCCGCCCACCTGATCGCGCAGGTGGCTGTCGGCCAGGGGCGCCGGGTCTTCGCGTTCACGCGGCCGGGAGACACCGAAGGCCAGGCCTTCGCCCGCAGCCTCGGCGCCGCGTGGTCGGGAGGATCGGACGAGCTTCCACCCGAGGCACTGGACGCCGCGATCATCTTCGCGCCCGCCGGCGAACTGGTGCCGACGGCCTTGCGGGCGGTTCGCAAAGGCGGGCGGGTGGTGTGCGGCGGCATCCACATGAGCGACATCCCCGCTTTCCCGTACCGCCTGCTCTGGGAGGAGCGCGAGCTGGTCTCGGTGGCCAATCTCACACGCGCCGACGCCCATGAATTCCTTGCGCTGGTGCGCTCGCATCCACCGCAGGTCCACGTCGCCACCTACCCGCTGGAGCAGGCCAACGAAGCGATGGCGGATCTGCGGGCCGGCCGGCTGCAGGGCGCGGCGGTGCTGCTGCCCTGAGCGGCCTCGGCTCCGCGCGCTCAATCCGGCGTCGCCACCACGCGCAGCACCTTGCCGCTGCGGCCGGCGTGGCCAGGTTCGCCGCTGCGGCAATGGACATGCACCCCCACCGCGCCCTGGGATTCGAGGAAGTCGCCGAGCACCCGGCGCGCCCGCTGCAGCAGGCGCTCGGCCTCGGTACCCGACAGGCCCGTGCGCAGGAGCAGCTTGCACGGCCCCTCCTGCACGAGCTGGAAGTCGAACAGGCCGGCTTCCTCTTCGAGCATCGTGCTCAGCGCCAGCGGAAGCACGCTGACCGGGCCCGAACTGGCGCGGCCCAGATGCAGGGTGTCCTCGCTGCGGCCCTGCACTTCGATCACGGGCAGGCAGKAGCCGCACGGGCATGCGCGTTCCTGCACCGTGACGCGATCGCCCAGGTCGTAGCGGATCAGGGGCTGCACGTGGTTCGCCAGGTTGGTCAGCAGGGTCGTCGCTGCCGCCTCGCCGGGCGCAACGGCTCGGCCCCGTGCGTCCACCGGCTCGAGAATCGCCCAGTCGCTGTTGAGATGCAGGTGGCCGTGCTGGCACTCGGACGCCAGGGACAGGAACTCCGACGCGCCGTAGCTGTTGGCCACGGGGCAGCCGAAGGCCCGCTTCACGAACTCGCGCTTGGCCTGCGACAGCTCTTCGCCGCCGGTCCACACCTCGCCCGGCGTCACGCGCAGGCGCCCGCCCATCCGTTCCTCGGCCAGCAGCACGGCCGCGCTGGGATAGGTGGCGATGACGGTCGGGGCGAAGGCGTTCAGTTCCGCCACGATGCCGTCGACCGGCTGCAGGAAGGAGATGCTGTGCATGCGCACCGACAAGGCCGGATTGAGACGCCGGAGGCGCTCGATCGACACCGTGCTCGCGAAGTGGCCGCCGGTCGCGCCGACGAAGGCCATGCGATCGGTCAGCCCCCACGGGTCCAGCAGGCGTTGCAGCGGCCGCAGGGCCGGCCGCCGCAGCGCCTCGAGCGCATCGTAGACCGCCATCGCCGTTGCGTCCTGCACGAAGATCCCGGGATCGCCGCTGCTTCCCGAGCTCTCCCACACCACGTAGCGACCGAGAAAGGGTTCGGCGATGCGCTGCCGGTCGGCCACGAAGCGGCGCATGTCGTCCAGCCGGAGACCGGGGTCGGCCACCCATTCGTCGAAGCACTGCATCAGATCGGCCTTGTGCATCACCGGCAGGTCCCCGAGGCGCAGGCTGCCCAGGTCGCGGCCCGCCAGCAGGCGACAGTACAGCGGCGACCGCAGCCTCGCCGCGGCGAGCAATTCGCCCAGGCGGCGTGCCTGACGGCCGGCGATCGAGTCGGCGGACGCGTGCGAGGCCAGTGCGACGTCCATCGCCACCGTCCCGGACAACCAGGGATCGACCGTCACCGGTGGGGCCGGGCTCATAGGGCAAGCTCCGTGCTGCGCACTGCGGTGCGAGCTTGCTTGGGGCGGCCCGGCGCGGCGCTCATGCTGGCCTCGCGCCCGTACCGTCGAGCAATCCAATGGTCATCGCCGCTCCTTCGAACATGGGAGCTTGGCAGTCGACGCGCGCATCGGCTTGATGCGCGTCAAGGGAACGCTGCTTCCCGCAAGCTTGATCCAGCGCAAGCCCGCCCACCCGTGGCGCGCGCACCATGCAAGCGCCCTCAGCGGCAAGGAGTTCGCACCATGATTCACAATGTCGGGACCATCGAATCGCCATGAAAGTCACTGCCCCTTCGAAAGTGCAAGGCGGCGCACGCGCCGTCGGATTGACGGCGGCCACCCTGGCGCTGCTGGGAGCCGGGGTGCTGTGGCTCGCGCTCAATGCGCTGGTTGCATGGGTCGCCCGGGATTGAGCCAGCCTCCTCGACTGCGCTATCAAGCGCCCCGGATTCGTCCCGCGCAAAGAAAACGGCCTGCGCCTTGTGGGCGTAAGCGTGTGAAAGGATTCGAACCTTCGACCCCTGGGGGCACGTTTGTCAGGTCTCTGCGCCACGCCAGGCGCGACATTGTCCTGGAACCGGCCGATGCGCCACGGAAAGCGCAGCCCGAATCTTGCGGCGACGTGTTCAGTGACATTTTGTGACATTTACCCAGATCTGAGGAAAAGGCGACGCGGTCAATATCTGCTCTGCTCGCATCGTGCGACAGAATGAACGCATGACCCAGACAGGCGATCTCTCGGACGAAGAACTCTTCGAGCACGCCAAGGCGCTCCGCCTTCAGGGACTCCACGGTGACAGCGAAGCGCGCAGAGCTGCCCAAGCTCTCGAAGCCGAAGCGAGACGCCGCTTCAGCATGGCTACGACGCTGTCAGCCCCGCTGGAGAAAATACCTGTCAGTCGACGCTCGTGGTGGCGGTTTTGGTGAGTCGTTGGCTCGCGCAGGGTCGAGCAGCGGCAGACCTGAGGCTGGTTTTGCCGCGGGCGGCACCTTGGTGCCAGATCTCCTTGCGAGGTTGCCCATCGCTACATGTAATACAAATGTGCACAACTTTGCAGCGGCATCGCGTGGATGGCGTCAAATCCTGAGTGGCGGGTTCTCCACCGTGGCGGTGGACAAGCCTGTGGAAAAGCATGGGCGCTTCGTTGCAACCCGTTACCAGTCGGCCGTCGCGACGCTGTGCCCACAAAAGTGGCAACGCAACCGCTGAAATCGGGACAGTCGCCGGCATCGAGGAACCGTCCTTGGTGGGCGGGCGCCGAAGCAACCTCTACCAGCGCCGGCAGACTGTCTGTCCGAAGGGTACGCCGCCAGAGTTAAGCCTTCGTGACGCAAGGGCGTCTGTGCGCCCCCGGCGCGCCATGAGCGAGCCTTTTCGAGCGGCCCAGGCTGGCAGACGCGCGCGAACGACGCGCTTCGAGAGTACGTCGCGCGAAGCCGGTGAGGGTCGGACCTAATCTCTGATCGCTAGGCGCCATGCGGGATTGCGGACCGTTGCACCTCCCAGACCAGGAAATCAGGCTTTCCCCGAACCCAAACCGGATTCGCCCAGTCAGACGGCCGCCTTGCATCTGCATCGCTGGGCCGCGGCGCAGCTCAAAAGGCCGTCGTTTTCCGACGTCTGGATGCCTCTGCAAACAGGCCGCAAGGCGGCGCCGGCCTTGGCGCAGCGGCCCTCCGACACCCTCGTCGAAATCGGCACATTTAGCGAGCAGGCGGGGCGGGGTCACGAGCGCGCGCTGTGGGGTTGAGGCGGCTTCGGCCCGCCTCTCAGCCCTGGGAGGGATGGCCCCCGGAATGCGAAGAGCGCGTGCAAGGGCCGCGCGAGGCGCTGGGGCGCGTTCGGCGACGGTGTCGGAGGCCTTGCGGCGCCGACCGCCTGCCGGGTGTCGCGCGACAGCAAATGCCCCCTGCTCCGCAAAGCGCCACGTGACGCATGCGGTCGGCCTTCGCGACACGATTACCTGTTCCCCCTCAGATTCGCGTCACCATTTCTGATCCGACGTTGTCCTGTGCAGCGCCGATCGGTGAAGTCGTCGACAGACTGCTTTTCGGCATCCATTGCGTCCGCTGACCGGCGGCGTCGGGCGCGTTGCAGTCCCATGGTGACTGGGAGCGAACGACCGCACCGCGCTGGCAAGCAGTCGTTCAGTCTTGAGCGCATGACACCAGGCCGAGTGCGCCGCACGTAAGGGTGATTGCGTGTCTTCTTGGTTCACACGTGGGCAAGCCGTTTATTGCGCTGCACGCATCAATAGGACCAAACATTGCAATTCCCCTAACGTAGCCTGCGTCGCACACTTGCTCCTCAGAACTGCTGCCGCTTGGTGCAGTCAGCAAAGGAGACAACATTGGACGCACAGCAAGATCAGCTGCAATCGTGGGTCGGACGCAGCGAGACAATCGAAGACACCATCAATCCCACCCCCGTGGTCGCTCTGACGGCAACTCTGGACCATCCGGCGACGCCGGTAGTTGCGGGCACCACGCTTCCCCCACTCTGGCATTGGCTCTACTTCCTGCCGATGCATCGGCAGAGCGAAATCGGCGCCGACGGCCATGCCAAGCGCGGTGGCTTCCTTCCGCCGGTTCCCCTGCCTCGGCGCATGTGGGCCGGCAGCCAGTTCGAGTTCCGCGCCCCGATCCACGTGGGCGACCGTGTCGCGCGAACCTCGACCATCGATGACGTCACGACGAAGGAAGGCCGCACCGGCAAGCTCGTGTTCGTGAAGGTGCGCCACGAGGTGCGCTGCAACGAGGCTGTCGAGCCGGCGCTGGTCGAGTTTCACGACATCGTCTACCGCGAAGCTCAGGGCCCGGACGATGTGATGCCTGCACCCCAAGCCGCACCGGCCGATGCCGCCTGGCGCCGCCAGATCGTGCCGGACGACGTGCTGCTGTTCCGCTACTCGGCGCTCACCTTCAATGGCCACCGCATCCACTACGACCGCCAGTACGTGACACAGGTGGAGGGCTACCCGGGCCTGATCGTGCACGGTCCGTTGATCGCGACGCTGCTGATGGACCTCCTGCGCCGCCAGCTGCCCGATGCCGACGTGGCGAGCTTTCGCTTCAAGGCCGTCCGCCCGACTTTCGACCTGAACGCGTTTCACGTCAGCGGCCAACCGCATGCCGACGGCAAATCGATCCGCCTCTGGGCCTCGGACCACGAGGGCTGGCTGACGATGGACGCCACTGCCGTGCTGCGCTGATCCACCCCACAACATCAAGAGAGATCAATTCATGCAGCCACTCAAGGGCATCACCGTCGTCACGCTGGAACACGCGATTGCCGCTCCCTTCGCCACTCGCCAGTTGGCCGACCTCGGCGCCCGCGTCATCAAGATCGAGCGCCCCGGTTCGGGCGACTTCGCCCGCGGCTACGACGAACGCGTTCGCGGTCTGGCGTCGCACTTCGTCTGGACCAACCGCTCCAAGGAAAGCCTGACGCTCGATGTGAAACACCCCGATGCCGCCCAGGTGCTCGAACGGTTGATCATGGAGAAAGCCGACGTCGTCGTGCAAAACCTGGCGCCGGGCGCTGCGACGCGCCTCGGCCTGGGCTACGACAAGCTTTCCAGCGCCAAGCCAGGCTTGATCGTCTGCGACATTTCCGGCTACGGCGACGACCCGCACAATCCCGGCCCGTACCGCGACAAGAAGGCCTACGACCTGTTGATCCAAAGCGAAGCCGGCTTTGTATCCGTGACAGGCACGCCTGAAGAGCCCTGCAAGGCGGGCCCCTCGATCGCGGACATCGCCGCCGGCATGTACGCCTACAGCAACATCCTGGCGGCGCTGTTGCAGCGTGGCCAGACCGGCAAGGGGCAACGCATCGACATCTCGATGCTGGAGTCGCTGGCCGAGTGGACCAGCTACCCGCTCTACTACGCCTTCGAAGACGCCGCGCCGCCGCCGCGCACCGGCGCCAGCCACGCCACGATCTATCCATACGGCCCGTTCCCGGCCGGCGACGGCAGCACCGTGATGCTGGGCTTGCAGAACGAGCGCGAATGGGTCAGCTTCTGCGACAAGGTGCTGAAGCAGCCCGATCTCGCGAAGGATCCGCGCTTCACCGCCAACTTCAAGCGCGTGGCAGAACGAACCGCGCTGCGCCAGATCATCGTGGACGCCTTCCAGCCGCTGACCGGTGCGCAGGTGGTCGAGCGACTCGAGCTCGCGCAGATCGCCAATGCCCGGGTCAACACCATGAAGGAAGTCTGGGCGCATCCGCAACTCGCCGCGCGCGGGCGCTGGACCGAAGTCGGAACCGCCGTGGGTCCGGTGCCCGCCATGCTGCCGCCTGGCACCTGGAACACCGGCCCGCGCATGGAACCGGTGCCTTCGCTCGGCGAGCACACGGACGCAATCCTGGCCGAACTCGGCTACAGCGCGGCCGAAATCGCCAGGCTGCACACGTCCAAAGCCGTCTGAGGTCGCTGTCATGCCCGCCGGATTACCGCCTCCTGCCCGGACCTACCTCTTTGTGCCCGGCACGCGGCCGGAGCGCTTCGACAAGGCGCTGGCCAGCGGTGCCGACAAGGTCGTTCTCGACCTCGAGGACGCCGTGGCCACCGACGACAAGGCCAATGCACGCAGCGTTGTCGTGACATGGCTGCAGAGTGCGACGCGCGCAGACCGGTCGCGCATCGTGGTGCGTATCAATGACGCCGGCTCATCCTGGTTTGCCGCCGACCTTGCGGCGTTGAGCGACGCGCCTGGGATCAGCGTGCTCTTGCCCAAAACCGAGTCGGCCGCGCAGATCGCCGAGACTCAGGCCGCGTTGCCTGATGCGGGCATCCTCGCGCTCATCGAAAGCGCGCGCGGTGTGTCCGAAGTGGACCTCATCGCGACCGCCGGCGCGCAGCGCCTGGTGTTCGGCACGCTCGATTTCGCACTCGACCTCGACATGGACATCACGACGGACGCGTCCGGCCTTGGCTATGCAGCCAGCCGCATAGCAATCGCCTCACGCCTGGCAGGCCTGCCGGCACCGGTAGCAGGCGTCACACCGCAACTCGACGACGAGGCACGCTTGCTGTCGGATCTTGCCGATGCGCGACGGTTTGGCTTCGGCGCCAAGCTTTGCATCCACCCCCGCCAGGTACAGCCGATCCACGCAGCGCTGCATCCGAGCGCGGAGGCGCTGGACTGGGCCCAGCGCGTCCTGGTTGCCGATGCCGCATCGCCYGGCGCCGCGCGGCTCGATGGACGCATGGTCGACCGACCCGTTGTGCTACAGGCACAACGCACGCTGGCCCTTGCCMGCAACTGACCTCATTCACCAACTTCCACCGCAGAAAGAGACAAGGACCATGGCCTCCACCATCATCGATTCGCGCATCTTCGGCGACATGTTCAGCGACGCACGCATGCGCGACGTCTGGTCCGACGAGAACCGCACCGCCAAGTACCTGGACATCGAGCGCGCTCTCGCGAAAGTGCAGGGCGAGCTCGGCATCATTCCGAAGGAAGCGGCGGATGAGATCGTCCGGAACTGCAACTTGTCGCAGATCGACTGGGCGAAGTTGAAGGCCAAGACCGAGCAGATCGGGTATCCCATCATTGCCGTAGTCAACCAGATCAATGCGAACTGCCGAGACAAGCTTGGCGAGTACTGCCACTGGGGCGCCACCACGCAGGACATCACCGACACGGCCGCCGTCCTACAGATGCGCGAAGGCCTCACGCTGGTCGAGCAGGACCTGGACGAAATCGGAGATGCGCTTGCCGCCCTGGCGAAGAAGTACCGTGACACGCCGGTCATCGGCCGCTCCAACCTGCAGCAGGCCACGCCAATCACCTTCGGCTACAAGATGGCGAGCATCCTGGCGGGGATCGATCGTCACCGTGAGCGCCTACAGCAGCTCAAGCCGCGCGTCCTGATGGGCGAGTTTGGCGGTGCGTCGGGTACCTTGTCCTCCTTGGAGAAGGGCGCGATGGAAACCCAGGCCGGACTAATGAAGGAGCTGGGCCTGGCCCAGCCGCTGATCTCGTGGCACACGGTGCGCGACACCATCGCGGAGGTCGGCGCCTTCCTTGGGCTGGTCGGTGGCTCGCTCGGCAAGATCGCGATGGACGTCAAGCTGATGATGCAGACCGAGGTGGCGGAGGTCTTCGAGCCCTTCGCTCCGGGCCGCGGCTCGTCGTCGACCATGCCGCAGAAGCGCAACCCGATCTCCTGCCTCTACATCCACGCCAACATCTCGGTCGCGCGCCAGCACGCGGCTGCGCTGATGGATGCGATGGTTGCTGACCACGAGCGCTCGACCGGGCCGTGGGAAATCGAGTGGGTATCGCTCCCAGAGATCTTCTGCCTGATGTCAGGTGCGTTGAAGCAGACCAAGTTCATTCTCAAGGGCCTGGAAGTCGACGCCACCCGCATGCGCGCCAACATCGACATCACGAACGGCCTCGTGATGTCCGAGGCCGTGATGATGGGCCTGGGCCCGTACATCGGCCGCGAATACGCGCACGACCTGGTTTATGACCTGTGCCGCCAGGCACTCGCCGGCAACCGGCCGTTAATCGAGATCCTGGTTGCCCACCCGGAGATCAACAAGCACGTCACGCGAGCCCAGCTTGATGCGATGTGCGACCCGGCGAACAACCTCGGCCAGGCCGGCGTCATGGTCGATCGCGTGCTCAGCGCGCGCCGCTGAGGCCGTCCCCGCCCAACGCTTCCGACCGAACCGGCGCAGACCGGTACGCATTTGTGCGCCTCTCAAACCGGAGACAACGTCGTGAACATGCGCAAGCTCTTGAAGCTCCTCTACGTCCAGGTCCTGATCGGCCTGATCCTCGGCATCACCGTAGGCCACTATTGGCCGGACTTCGGCGCCAGCCTCAAGCCGCTCGGTGATGGCTTCGTCAAGCTGGTCAAGATGATGATCGCCCCGGTGGTGTTCTGTACCATCGTCACCGGCATCACCTCATTAGGTGATTCGAAGGAAATCGGCAAGACGCTGTTGAAGGCAATGGGCCTGTTCTACGCACTGACGATCCTGGCGCTGATTACCGGCCTCGTCACCGTGTTCGTGATGCAGCCGGGCGCCGGCATGCACATCGACCCGAAGAACCTGGACGCATCGGTGGCGACACGGTTCGCGAACGAGATTCACATCCATGGCTTTACCGACTTCGTGCTTCACATTATCCCCAACGCCTTCTTTGGTGCGTTTGCCGACGGCGAAGTATTGCCGGTGCTGCTGCTGGCGGTGCTGTGCGGCTTCGGCCTGACGCGCATTGGCACGGCGGCCAAGCAGGTGCTCGACGGCATCGACGGCTTCTCGCACATGCTTTTCGCGGCCTTCAGCATCATCATGCGGCTGGCGCCGATCGGTGCATTCGGCGCGATGGCCTTCACCGTAGGGCGCTACGGCATCAAGTCGATCGGCTCCCTCGGGCTGCTGATCGGGACTTTCTATGTGGCCTGCATCTTCTTTGTGGTCGTGGTGCTCGGCGTGCTGTCGCGTCTGCACGGGTTCAAGCTGTGGCAGCTGATGCGCTACATCAAGGAAGAACTGCTCGTGGTGCTCGGCACCTCGTCGAGTGAACCGGTGCTTCCCCGCCTATTGCTCAAGCTGGAGCTCCTCGGTTGCAAGAAGGGCGTGGTCGGGCTGGTGCTGCCAACCGGCTATTCGTTCAATCTCGACGGCACGGCCATTTACCTCACGCTGGCGTCGATGTTCATCGCCCAGGCCTGCGACATCCATCTGTCTTGGCTGCAGATCGCCTCGATGCTGGGAATCATGCTGCTGACCTCCAAGGGCGCAGCGGGGGTCACGGGCAGCGGCTTCGTCGCCCTCGTGGCCACGCTCACCGTCATGCCCGAATTGCCGGTTGCCGGCGTGGCGCTCATTGTGGGTATCGATCGATTCATGTCCGAGGCGCGCGCGCTCACCAGCACCATCAGCAATGCCGTCTGCTGCGTCGTGGTCTCGATCTGGGAAAACGCGTGCGACCGCGACGTACTACGGCGCGAGCTGGCAGCGAACTACGCCAACGCGGAGCACGATCTCGACGAGGGCCCCGCCGACTTGGCGGGACCGATCGGTCATGCTGGACCGGCCCATTGACGCCAGCCGCCGAGCCTTGAGCACGGCCGACTCCTGATCTTCAACTCTCCGCGCGGCGGCCTACGGGCTTGCCGCGCTTTGCCTTCATCTCGGAGAAGAAGGCGTAGAGCTGCTGCGCGGCCGGGGACAGAGTCCGGCCCTTGCGCCGAATGAGGCCGATCTTGCGGGTGATCACCGGGTCGTAGAGCGGCACGCTCACCAGCAGCGGATGGTCCGCGTCCGGCATGGCGATCGAAGGCACCGCAGCCACGCCGAGTCCCGCCTCCACCAGGCCGAGCATCGTCGTGACGTGTTGGGTCTCGTAGATGCTCTGCGGACGGCCAGGCAGGCCCGAAAGCGCCTGGTCCAGCAGCAGCCGGTTGCCCGAGGCCTTGCTGACCGAAATGTAGTCGTACTGCGCCAGTTCGGTCCAGCTCACGCGGCGCTTCCTGGCGAGCGAATGGTCCCGCCTGCAAGCCGCGACGAATCGCTCCTCCAGCAAGGGCTTGAATTCGATGTCGGGCTCCTTGCCGCCGACGAAGTTCAGCCCGAAGTCGGCCTCGCCGCGGGACACGGCCGACAGCACCTCGTTGGCGCTGGCGTCGAAGACCTTGACCCGGATCTTCGGGTAGCGTTCGTGGTAGCGCGAGATCACCTGCGACAGGAAGTAATAGACGGTCGAGGGCACGCAGGCGATCGTCACCTCGCCCATCCGCGTGGCCGCCACGCCGCGAATGCCCAACAGCGTGTGGTCGAGGTCGTCCAGGAKTTGCTGCACTTTGCGATCGAAATCGCGTCCCACCGAGGTCAGGCTCACTCGACGGGTGGTGCGGTCGAGCAACCGCACACCGAGCGCCTCCTCGAGCTTTTCGATGCGTCGGCTGAAGGCCGGCTGCGACACATGCAGCGCCTCGGCTGCCTTGCGGAAGCTGTTGAGTTCGGCCACCGCGCGGAATGCCTGTAGATCGTTGAGATTGAAGTTGATGGCCATGACGCAGGGCTCCCGAGGCAGTGTCACTGATCCACAGTGTGCATCAATCGATCCTAAACATGCAATTCACAGAACGCTTCCGAAAGACGAACATTCGATCACGGCCGAACAAGAGCCTCCCAGTTTCGACCATCCACCGGAGTAGACAAATTGAAGATCCAGAAGATTCGCCTCGTAGCCGCTGTTGCGCTGGCTGCGACCATGGCCTGCGGCAGCGCGGTCGCCGCCTTTCCTGAAAAGTCAATCACCCTCGTGGTCCCGACGGCGGCAGGAGGTGCCAACGACGCCATGGCGCGCGTCATCGGCCAGGCCATGTCGGCAATCCTCAAGCAGCCCGTCATCGTCGACAACAAGGCCGGCGCCAACGGCGCCATCGCCAGCGAGTACGTGATGCGCGCGGCGCCCGACGGCTACACCCTGATGCTGGGCTACATCGCAACCCATGCGATGAACCCGGCACTGCAAAAGCTTCGCTACGACCCGGTGAAGGATTTCGAGCCCGTCGGCATGGTCGGATCGTCGGCAACGGTGATGGTCCTCAATCCGAACGTCAAGGCCGGCAGCGCGAAGGAAGTCGTGGCAATGCTCAAGGCCGCTCCGGACAAGACCAGCTACGCCTCGGCCGGCAACGGCACCGCGCCGCACTTCGCCGCCGAGATGTTCAAGCTTTCGACGGGTACCAGCATGCTGCACGTCCCCTACAAGGGCTCTGCGCCGGCCATCACGGACACCATTGGTGGCCAGACGCAAGTGATGTTTCCCAGCCTCTTCACGGCCATGCCGTACGTCAAGGCCGGCAAGCTGAAGGCAGTGGGTGTTRCAGGCACCAAGCGCTCGACGCTCATGCCGGACGTACCCACATTGCAGGAGCAGGGCATCGCCGACGTCGACGTCTCGCAGTGGTACGGCATCTTCGCGCCGGCGAAGACGCCCAAGCCGGTGATCGAGCAGCTCAACAAGGTGCTCAACGAGGTGCTGGCCGACAAGAGCGTGATCAAGCGCCTCGAGGACCACGGTGCCGAAGTCTCGACCATGACGCCCGACCAGATGCGCACCTATGTGGCGCAGGAGCAGGTCAAGTGGAAGAAGGTGGTCCAGGCGGCCAAGATCACCGCGGATTGAGATGAGCCGCTCCATCCCTTGCGTGCTGATGCGCGCCGGAACATCGCGCGGCCCTTTCTTCCTGCGCGAGTGGCTGCCCGAAGGCGACGAGGCCCGTGACCAGGCGCTGATCGGCGCCATCGGTGCCTCCGACCCGCTGCAGCTCGACGGCGTGGGCGGCGGCAGCACGCTCAACAGCAAGGTCGCCATCGTGTCGCGCTCGTCGCAGCCGGGCTGCGACATCGACTATCTCTTCGCGCAGGTGGGCGTGGGCCACCGGTCGGTCGACACGCGGCCGAACTGCGGCAACATGCTCTCGGGCGTCGCGCCTTTCGCGATCGAGCAGGGTTTGATTGCTGCGACGGACGGCACCACCAGCGTTCGCGTCTACAACGTCAACACCGGGTCGCGCATCGACGTGACGGTGCGGACGCCTGGCGGCCGCGTGACCTATGAAGGCGACGCCCGCATCGATGGTGTCGCCGGCACGGCGGCGCCGATCCTGCTCAACTTCCTCGATGCGTGGGGTTCGGTCACCGGGCAGGTCTTCCCGACGGGCAAGCGAATCGACACGATCGACGGTATCGAGGTGACCTGCATCGATGCGGCCATGCCGTTGATGATCGTGCGCGCCGGCGATCTCGGCGTCACGGGGCGCGAGAAGCCGGCGGCGCTCGATGCGAATACTGCGCTCCTCGAGCGGCTGGAGAGCCTTCGCCTCAAGGCCGGCCGCAGGATGGGCCTCGGCGACGTCTCCAACAGCGTCATCCCGAAGCCGGTGCTGGTCAGCACGGGCGAGTCGAATGACAGCATCACCTCCCGCTACTTCACGCCGCGTAAATGCCACGCGTCCCATGCCGTGACGGGAGCCATCGGCGTCGCCAGCGCGTTTGCCTTGCCGGGAACGGTCGCGAGCGGGGCTGCGCGCGAACCGGGACGCCACAACCTGGTCGTGTTGCATCCCGCCGGGCAGATCGATGTCGAAGTCGAATTGAAGGGCAGCGCAGGCGCCGCGACCGTGGACCGCGCCGCCCTCGTTCGCACGGCGCGAAAGATCATGCAGGGCGAACTGCACCTACCGGACTACGTGTTCTCACGTCCCGACGCTCGGGCCGCGGAGGCCTCATCCTTCCCGCAAAGAGCCCTGACCATCATCGTGCCGACGCGTGCCGGTGGGGGCAACGACACGATGGCTCGCATCATTGCGGCCAAGTTGGGCCCGCTTCTCGGCCGGGAAGTGCTGGTCGACAACCGGGCCGGGGCAAACGGTGCCATCGCGAGCGAGTACGTGGCGCGCTCCGCGCCGGACGGCCACACCTTGATGTTCGGCTATGTCGGGACGCACGCGATGAACCCGGCGCTGCAAAGGCTGGGCTACGACCCGGTGGGCGATTTCGAGCCCGTCGGGCTCGTCGGTTCTTCGTCGACCTTGATGGTCACCCATCCGGAGAAGGGCGCGCCCGACCTGCAGACGCTTATCGCTCGTCTGAAGGCCTCGCCACGCTGCTTCAGCTACGCATCAGCTGGCGATGGGACGCCGCCGCACTTCGCCGCCGAACTGTTTCAGCTCAGCAGCGGAACGTCGATGGACAGCGCGACTTATGAGGGCGCCGCACCTGCGATCGCCGACACGGTTAACGGTCGATCGCAGGTTATGTTTCCCAGCCTGTTCACGGCATACCCTTTCATCCGTGCGGAACAACTGCGCCCCTTGGCGGTGGCAGGACCGAGGCGCCTGGAGGCCCTTCCTGCGGTGCCGACCCTCGCGGAGCTGGGCGTGACGGGGGTGGATGTCGTGCAATGGTATGGGCTGTTCGCGCCGGCCGGTACGCCCGCGACAGCCATTGATCGCCTCAATCGGGCACTCAACGAGGTACTGGCCGACCCGCAGGTCGTCGAACGCTTCGAGAGCCATGGTGCGCACGCCGAACCTGGAGGCGCCGACGCGCTTGCGCAGAGGATGCAGGCGGATCTTGCCCGCTGGCGCCAAGTCGTGGTTCAGGCCGAGCTTGCACCGAAAGAGTCGCGCCAACTCGCGCTGGATTGACGCGTCGCCGATACGGACTGGTGCCGGGGGCGCACAGTTCGATCAAAGGATTCAATCGCAGCGTCACGGGTCAGGTAGTCGATCGGCTGTACAGGCTGGTCACTTTGTCCATGACAGCCAGAATGTTTTCGCTCGATGCGAACACGTTTGCGCTGCGCTCCGGTGAGGCGGCGTCCGCACCCCGTTGCGTAAGCGCAGCCGCATAGAACACCCATTGGTTTCGCGCCAGTTCGATCTCCTGCTTGATGGCCGATGTCGCCTCAGGAGCATTGGCGAGTACGTCCAGCGCAGACACGAACTCGGCGCGCGCCTTGTCCAGCTCTGCCTGAGCGTTGGGGAGAGGCACCTTCCAGGCCATTGCAAGATAGAACTTCGCCACCCGCTGCGACAGCATGCGTTGGCGCCCTGCAATGTTGACGAGCCGGCCCAGTGGCTTGCCGGACACCTGCTCAAGCTGGGATGTGCCTTTGTTCGCCAACGCCAGCACTTTGCCGTCGAGCTCGATGAGCGCCGTTGCGTTCTCGCGCACCGGCGCCTGGCCGACAAGCATGACCTTGTAGTCGCTCCAGAGCACCTCGAGCTCACTGTACGTCGCCTTGACGTCGGGCGTCGGGGCGAATGCTTTGAGTTCCACGAGTTGGCGCTCGAAGAGCGCCATCGAGGCGGCCAGGATCTCCGCCGCGCGCTGGGTGGCCACACCCTGGCCGGCCGCCATATAGGCCTTGGCGACGCGCTGCGACAACATGCGCTGACGCCCCGCCTTGTTGATCGCATCGTTCAGATCGACGACCTGCGCAAAGCTTTTGTCCACGGTCAGCAACGTGAGGCTGCCCATCCATCCGATCGCGGTTCGCCGGTCCATCATGCTTCCTCTTTAGATGTATCAAATTGTCGCACGCGCGGTGGAGTCACGGTGTGCCAGGAGAGTCTCGGTTCGGAAATCGTGGTGATGCGGCTCGGGGCCTGAGGGCTGAGAACCACCGGCAGGGTGCGCGGCAGCTTGACCGAAGCAGGCTCGCCTTTTGCATTTTCGGATCGCTTTGCCGATGAGACCTGCTCGCCCTTCGGTTTCTCGGGAAGCAACGCATCGGCTACCAACAGGCAGAGCAYCGGACCCACTATCATCTCGAGCAGGAGACGCTTGCGCGATGGCACTTCGCCAGTCTTGCGATCTCGCGCGAAGGACGGGTGAACCAGGCTCACGATTCCCGCCCCGAAGAGCACAACGGCGAAGACGGCCAGAGAGGCCGCCAATGAACAATCCCATTTTTTCTACTCCCAAGATTCTCGTCAGGCTTGTGAGGCGCGCATCTCCGTGACAGCAGAGATGCCGCGCCGCCTCTACCTACAGTTCCAGCAAATTCGCGACGTTGCCTACGGCCCGCGCGGCCTGCAGCAGCCGCGCGCTCGAGCTGCGGAAAAAGCGGTGCGGCGGCGCAGCCAGCCTGCCCAGCGACTACCTCTTCATCACGAAGAACGGCAGGCCTTGCGGGAAGGAATCGTTCAAGAGTTTGTGGCGCGTGGTGCGCACGAAGCTGAAGCTCGAGGCGCGCGAGATCACCTTCCACGACATGCGCGCGAAGGCCGGTTCGGACTCCGAATCGGACGTAGCCGCCAAGGACCGACTGCACCACGAAGACGTAAAGGTGACGAAGCGCGTGTACCGCCGCAAGGTGCCGATTTCCACCCCTTTGCCGTCTGCGATTGGGGGGCGTGGAAAAGGCTGAGACCTGCCGGGTTTGTCAAAAACCACCGGATTTTGCGAGCGCAAAGAAAAACGGCCTGCGCCTTGTGAGCGTAAGCCGTTGATCTATCTGACGATTTTGGTCGGTGTGAAAGGATTCGAACCTTCGACCCCTTGCACCCCATGCAAGTGCGCTACCAGGCTGCGCCACACACCGAAGCTCTCAATTATAGCCGCCAGATTTCAGTGACTCGAGCCGAGCAGCTCACGAATTTCAATCAGTTCGCGCCGCAACTGGACCAACTGCGACAGATCGATGGTCCGGCCGGATGCCCCGGCACTCTCGGGCACCTCCATGTCGTCCTGCAGCGCCGCGTCGAACTCCTCCTGGTCGATCTCGATCGCCTCCATGCCTTCGAGCGGGATCTCGCCCGCCTTGCGGCGGTCGCGCTCGGACTGGACCAACTCCTGCAGCTTGTTGCGCGCACCACTGATCGTGAAGCCCTGGTCGTAGAGCAGGTCGCGGATGCGGCGGATCATGAGCACCTCGTGGTGCTGGTAGTAGCGCCGGTTGCCGCGCCGCTTCATCGGGCGCAGTTGCGTGAACTCCTGCTCCCAGTAGCGCAGCACATGCGGCTTGACGCCACAGAGCTCGGCCACCTCACCGATCGTGAAGTAGCGTTTGACGGGGATCGGCGGGAGGGTTTTCTCCATTGAAATCAAGACAGTGCGAGCGAAACCTCATAGGTTACTCCACCGCCGCACGGAGCACCAATGTTATTCGGCGCCCAGGCTCCATTCGACCTCATGCGGGGCGGCGTCGCCGATGCTTCCGTGAATTTGTTCCTTCAGCTTGGCGCTCGCGTGGAAGGTCGCCACGCGCCGCTCGCCGATCGGAATGGCCTCGCCGGTGCGCGGATTGCGCCCGGGGCGCGGCGCCTTGACGCGGATCTGGAAGTTGCCGAAGCCGGAGATCTTGACGTCAGTGCCCTCGATCAGGCTGTTGGCGATCAGGTCGAAGAAGGCTTCGACCATGTCCTTGGACTCGCGCTTGTTCAGGCCGATCTGCTCGAACAGCAGATCGGCCAGGTGCGCCTTGGTCAGCGCCGGTGTTTCGAGGGCCTCGAGCGTGAAATCCATGGCGTTCATACCCGCAGACGGGCACCGAGCCGGGCGCCGAGTTGATCGATGATCTTGCGCACCGCCGCTTCGACCTGCTCGTCGGTCAGTGCGCTGTGGCTGCTGAAACTGAGGCGAACCGCCATGCTCTTCTCGCCCACTGCAAGGCCGCCGCCGGCGACCGTGCCATCGCGGGCCACCGCCGGGCGATAGATGTCGAACAGCGAAAGCTCGCTCAGCAGGCTGGCGTCGGAAGCGGCGCGGATGGCACCCATCAGCGCGTCGTGCGTGACCGACTCGGCCACCACCACCGCCAGGTCGCGCTCGACCGGCTGCAGCTTGGGCACCGGCTTGGCGACCGGCACCGGACGCGCCGTGACCGCATCGAGCTCCAGCTCGAACAGGATCGGCGCCTGCGCGAAGTCCCATTTCTGGCGCCAGCGCGGATGCAGCTCGCCGACGACGCCGATCGCGCGGCCGTCGAGCAGCACGCGCGCCGCGCGTCCCGGGTGCAGCGCCGGATGCTCGACCGGCTCGAAGGTCGGCAGGCGCGGGGCCAGCAAGGCCTCGACGTCGCCCTTGATGTCGAAGAAATCGACCCGTTCGGCCTTGCCTTCCCAGCGCCCTTCCTCGGCATCGCCCCAGGCCAGGCCGGCCACCCGCATCGGCTGGTGGATGCCCTTGACGGTGCTGTCGGTGGTGACGACCGTGGTGTCGCGCAGGAACACGCGGCCGAGCTCGAACACGCGCACCTGTGTCGCCTTGCGGTCGAGGTTGAACTTGAGCACCTGCAGCAGCGAGCCGAGCAGCGACGAGCGCATCACGCTCATCTGGCTGGCGATCGGGTTCAGCAGCTTGATCGGATCGGCATTGCCGGCGAGCTCCTGCTCCCAGTGGGCCTCGACGAAGCTGAAGTTGATGGTCTCCTGGTAGCCAAGGTCCGCCAGCCGGTAGCGCACCGCGAAGCGGCTGCGCTCCGCCTCGGGCCGCAGCCGCGCGGTGATCGGCGCCAGCGGCGGCGTGGTCGGAAGATTCTGATAGCCGACGAGGCGCGCCACCTCCTCGATCAGGTCCTCCTCGATCAGCAGGTCGAAACGATGCGGCGGCGGCGTCACGACCAGCGTGCCATCGCCCTCCTCCAGCGGCAGCGACAGGCGGCGCAGCGCGCCGGCGCAGTCGGCCTGGGTGAGCGGCATGCCGATCACGCGCGCCGCACGGGCCACGCGCAAAGTGACGGGCTTCGCTTCGGGCAGCCGCAGCGTCTGGTCGTCGATGGCGCCGGCCTCGCCGCCGCAGATCTCGGTCACCAGCTGCGTGATGCGCTCGATGATCTCGACGGTGCGGCTGGGGTCGACGCCGCGCTCGAAGCGGTGCCCGGCATCGGTCGAGAAGTTGAAGCGGCGCGAACGGCCCTGGATGCTTTCGGGCCACCAGAAGGCCGCTTCGATGTAGATGTTGCGGGTGTCGTCGGAGACCGCCGTGGCGTCGCCGCCCATGATGCCGGCCAGCGACTCGACCTCGCGCTCGTCGGCGATCACGCCAACCTTCTCGTCGACCGTGACGGTGTTGCCGTTCAACAGCTTCAGCTGTTCGCCGGCCTTGCCCCAGCGCACCGTGAGGCCGCCGTGGATCTTGTCGAGATCGAAGATGTGGCTGGGCTGGCCGTACTCGAACATCACGTAGTTCGAGATGTCGACCAGCGGCGTCACGCTGCGCTGGCCGCAGCGGGCCAGCCGGTCGACCATCCAGGCCGGCGTCGCGACCTTGGTGTCGACGCCGCGCACGATGCGGCCCGAGAAGCGTCCGCACAGGTCGGGCGCCTCGACCTTCACGGGCAGCTTGCCAGCGAAGGCCGCCACCGCCGGCGCGATCGCCGGCTTCTTGAGCGGCGCGCCGGTCAGCGCTGCGAGCTCGCGCGCAATGCCGTAGACGCTCAATCCATGCGCCAGGTTCGGCGTCAGCTTGAGGGTCAGCAGCGAATCGTCGAGCTTCAGCACCTCGCGGATGTCGGCACCGATCGGTGCATCGGCGGCCAGCTCGAGCAGGCCGCCATGGTCCTCGCTGAGCTTGAGTTCGCGCGCCGAGCACAGCATGCCCTGGCTCTCGACGCCGCGCAGCTGGCCGAGCTTGATCAGGAAGGGCTTGCCGTCCTCGCCCGGCGGCAGTTCGGCACCAACCAGCGCCAGCGGCACCTTGATGCCGACGCGCGCATTCGGCGCACCGCAAACGATGCTGAGCAGGGTGCCCTGCCCGGCATCGACCTGGCACACGCGCAGCCGGTCGGCGTTCGGGTGCTGGACGGCTTCCTTGATCTCGCCGACCACGACCTTGCTGAACGGGGGCGCCACCGGCCGGCGCTCCTCGACCTCGAAGCCGCCCATCGTGAGCGTCTCGGCCAGTGCTTCGCTGCTGAGCTGCGGGTCGCAGAATTCGCGCAACCAGGACTCGGGGAATTGCATCTCGTCGATCTCGTTGTAGTTGTCGTGTTTACTGGAACTGACTCAGGAAGCGCAGGTCGCCGTCGAAGAACAGGCGCAGGTCGTTGACGCCGTAGCGCAGCATGGTGAGCCGGTCCGGGCCCATGCCGAAGGCGAAGCCGATGTAGCGCTCGGGGTCCAGCCCCATGTTGCGCACCACGTTCGGATGCACCTGCCCCGAGCCCGCGACCTCGAGCCAGCGGCCGGCCAGCGGGCCGTGCTGGAACTGGATGTCGATCTCGGCGCTCGGCTCGGTGAAGGGGAAGAAGCTGGGCCGGAAGCGCAGCACAAGGTCATCGCTCTCGAAGAAGGTGCGGCAGAAATCGGTGAATACGACCTTCAGGTCCTTGAAGCTCACGTTCTCGCCCAGCCACAGGCCTTCGCACTGGTGGAACATCGGCGAGTGCGTGGCGTCGCTGTCGACGCGGTAGGTGCGGCCCGGCGCAATCACGCGGATCTCGGGCGCCTTCACGGTGCCGGTGGTGTCGGCTGCCGCGGCCTCGAACTGCGCCGCGTATTTCTTGACGTGCTGGTTCGCGTAGCGCACCTGCATCGGGCTGGTGTGCGGGCGCAGGTTGTAGGGCACGCCGTCCTCGCCGTCGATGTCGACGTAGAAGGTGTCCTGCATCGAGCGCGCCGGATGGTTCGGCGGGTTGTTGAGCGAGGTGAAACTGTGCCAGTCGCTCTCGATCTCGGGGCCATCGGCGACATCGAAGCCCATGCTCGAGAAGATCGCCTCGATGCGCTCCATGGTGCGGCTCACCGGATGCAGCCCACCGGCCACGCGGCGGCGGCCGGGCAGCGTGACGTCGAGCGCCTCGGCCCGCAGCTGCACCGCGAGCTCGTCGTCGGCCAGTTGCTGGCGGCGCTCGGTGAGCGCGGCCTCGATCGCCTGCTTGGCAACGTTGATCTGGGCGCCGCGCGACTTCTTCTCGTCGACGCTGAGTGCCGCCATGCCCTTCATCAGTTCGGTGATACGGCCGGACTTGCCGAGGAACTGCGCCTTCGCGTTCTCGAGTTCGGCCGGGACCTTCGCTTCGGCGAAGGCGGCGCGTGCGGTGTCGACCAGGGAGTCCAACTCGTTCATGGAGAAATTCTTCGAGATCAAAAAAGAAATGCGAGGGGTGCCACAGGATGAAAAAAGGGCTGGAGCCCTTTCAAGCGCCAGCCCTTGACGTGGGCGCAGGCCGCAGTCCGGAGACCGCCACCTGCTTTGCAGGATCAAGCAGCCAGCTTGGCCTTGACCTGCTCCACGATGCCGGCAAAAGCGGCCTTGTCGTGCACGGCGATATCGGCCAGCATCTTGCGGTCGATCTCGATTCCGGCCTTGCGGATGCCATTGGCGAACTGGCTGTAGGTCAGGCCCAGTTCACGCGAGGCGGCGTTGATACGCGCGATCCACAGTTGACGGAACACGCGCTTCTTGGTGCGGCGGTCACGGTAGGCATATTGGCCCGCCTTCATCACCGCCTGCTTGGCGATGCGGAAGACATTGCCGCGGCGACCGCGGAAACCCTTGGCGAGTGCGAGAACCTTCTTGTGGCGGGCGCGAGCCGTTACACCACGTTTGACGCGAGGCATGTGTGTACTCCTTGTTCGTCTGGATTAAATGCCGCTGCCGGGCAACATGGCGGCCATCGAAACCATGTTGGTCTCGTGAACTGCCGTTGCACCCCGCAGGTGACGCTTGTTCTTGGTGGTCTTCTTGGTCAGGATGTGACGCTTGAAGGCTTGACCGCGCTTGACGGTGCCACCGGGACGAACGCGGAAACGTTTTTTCGCGCTGCTCTTGGTCTTCATTTTGGGCATGTGAATGCTCCTTTAGTTTGTGCTCGTGAGGCGCCGCGGAAACTCCACGGGCTTGTTGGCCCCGAGACACTTCTTTATCTCGCTGCGGCCTTCACCCGAGGGCGAAGGCCACAGCGAAATCCCTCGAAAACTTGCCCGCCCAGGCGGGCGACGACTCAGGCCGCCGCCGGAGCGGTTGCCGGCGCGGCTTCGGCCGCCGGCTTTGCAGCCCCACCCGCCTTCTTGCGGCCTGGCGCGATCATCATGATCATCTGCCGGCCCTCGAGCTTCGGGAACTGCTCGACGACGATCAGGTCGGCGAGTTCGTCACGGATGCGCTGCAACAGCGCCAGACCGAGCTCCTGGTGAGTGATTTCACGACCGCGGAACCGCAGCGTGATCTTGCACTTGTCACCCTCTTCAAGAAAGCGCCGGATGTTGCGCATCTTGATGTTGTAGTCACCATCGTCGGTACCGGGCCGGAACTTGATTTCCTTGACCTCGATGACCTTCTGCTTCGACTTCGCCTCGGCCGCCTTCTTCTGCTCGTGGTACTTGAACTTTCCGTACTCGATCAGCCGACAGACGGGCGGATTGGCCGCCGCGACGACTTCGACCAGGTCGACGTCTTGTTCACCAGCCAGGCGCAAGGCCTCGGCAAGACTCACTACACCCAAT